>NZ_JBPKBJ010000009.1:0-81181 GCF_051390655.1 Acinetobacter sp. P1(2025) | reverse complement strand
AAGAAGCATGGACGACTTTCAGTAAGTTTATTTCGCTACGGTTTGGACTATGTTCAAATGGCTATTCTACGTTTGATTGGTTTTGGAAAAAAAGAAGAATTTAAGAAAGTGCTCGCAATTTTAAGAAAGAAAAAGCCTGATAGGACAAGGGCCCTATGAAATTTGTCGTGTACAGAGTAATAAATTATTTAAACGCTTTTGTTTAATTTTCGAGTCAATTCAAAACGTACCCAATAGCCGACATATTTTCCCAGTTGGCAAAGTCCTGAATGGGAGACCATTCACATAAACGTCACCTCATGACGCATAACATCTTTACCAATCTTAATTTTCAAATCATGAAATGTTAGCTTTGAAATGATGTTGTCACTGAGGTGTTTGCTATGTCTGATCGCATTCGTGAAAAATTACAAATTCTTGCGGACGCAGCTAAATATGATGTGTCCTGTTCCTCTAGTGGTAGTGACCGTAAAAATAAAGACAAAGGTTTAGGTGATGCCAGTCGGGCAGGGATTTGCCATAGCTATACCGAAGATGGACGCTGTGTTTCATTGCTGAAAATCTTGTTCAGTAATGTCTGTATTTTTGATTGTGCTTATTGTGTGTCACGCCGTTCTAATGATGTCAAACGTGCTGCATTTACCGTACAAGAAGTGGTTGATCTGACCATTAATTTTTATCGTCGTAATTATATAGAGGGATTATTCCTTAGCTCAGGTATTTTTAAATCCGCAGACTATACGATGGAGCGGATGCTTCAAGTGGTGAAAAAGCTGCGTCTAGAAGAAAATTTTAATGGCTATATTCATCTCAAAACTATTCCTGGAGCATCGCCTGAACTGATTCATGAAGCAGGGCTTTATGCTGACCGCATGAGCATTAATCTAGAAATGCCAACCGAGGTTGGGTTAAAAGCATTTGCTCCTGAAAAATCACATCAAGAAGTACAAAAAGACTTAGGCTTAGTGCGAGATCGACTAATTCAACTCAAAGATGAACGTCAAATTATTAAGCATGTTCCAAAATATGTACCCGCAGGGCAGACCACGCAAATGGTGGTCGGCGCACATCAAGAAACCGATCAAGATGTACTTGTAATGGCAGATCGACATTACAAAGAATTTAAACTGAAACGGGTGTATTTCTCAGGTTATATTCCAATCAACACAGAAAATAACTATTTACCAGCAGTCGGTTCAGCGCCACCTTTATTAAGGGAAAATCGGCTTTATCAAAGTGATTGGTTGATGCGTTTTTATGGTTTTGAAGTCAATGAAATCGTCAATGAAAAACACCCACATCTTGATTTAGATGTAGACCCAAAACTGAGTTGGGCGTTGCGTCATCCTGAGCAGTTTCCAGTGGATTTAAATCGTGCTGACTATCGCATGATCCTTCGTGTACCAGGCATCGGAGTGAAGTCAGCTAAGAAAATCGTGCAAGCGCGTCGTTTTGGCAAGATACATACTGATTTATTGAAACAACTCGGTGTGGCATATTCACGTGCCCAGTTTTTTATTCGTTGTGAAGACAGTCCAAGGTTTCAAAAGGAACTTTCTACGACTGATATTCGTCAGCAAATATTAACGCAGGGTTCATCCAAATACGTTAAACAACTGTCACCTCAGTTGAGTTTAGGATTCTAAACATGCTCAGTGATGGTGTGGTTTATTACTATTTTGATGGCTCTATGGTCGGTTTACTCAACTGTGTATTTCGTGCTTTTCAATTTAAAGAATTCCACGTGCAACTGTGTTTAAACCAAGGTGCACAGCATGGCTTATTTGCCACGGTGGTTGAAATTCCAAATCACGAGCAACATGCAGCACGTGTTTGGTCAGCCTTACAGCAGAAATTGTCGCATTCATCTTTGAGACAATTTTATTTTGCCTATTTAGCTGAGTCTTTAGATGCCTATCAGCATTTATTCAATTATTGTATCTATGTCTTTCGACATCAACATTCAGTTGAGAAGAATTATTCGCATCCCAGTGTTTTAGCAATATCGCAATGGACGAAAAAGGTGGGACGCGAAAAGCATCGTATGGAAGCATTTGTGCGGTTTAAGAAAACCACAGATGGATTGTTTTTAAGTTTGGTTCGTCCTGATTTTAATGTGCTGCCTTTGATACAGCCGCATTTTAAGCGTCGTTATCAAGATCAACGTTGGTTGATTTATGACGAACAACGTAAATATGGATTGTATTATGATTTACGCGAAATTCACGTGGTGTCTTTAGATGCTCATCAGATTGACCGTAATATCGAAAATGGGGCCAGTCAAAACTTCCAATTAGAATTAGATGAACAAGAAGAATTATATGATCAACTTTGGAAAGATTATTTTAATAGTATCAACATTAAAGAACGTCAAAATTTGAAATTACATGTGCAATATTTGCCTAAACGTTATTGGCGATATTTGAATGAAAAATACGTTTGATCTTCTCTCTTATTTAAAGCGATAAAAAAGCGCCGTAGCGCTTTTTTTGTATTTAGAGGAAAAACCAGTAAACAAATATTGAAACCAGTGCGATACATAAAATATTGAGAATAAAGCCAATTCGCATCATTTCACTTTGTTGAATATGCCCCGTACCAAATACAATCGCATTCGGTGGTGTTGCGACAGGGAGCATAAACGCACATGAAGCCCCGATTCCGATGACAACCACAAGAATTTCTTTTGGAATTCCCATTTGATCAGCGATTGCTGCAAATACTGGAACCAGCAGTGCAGCTGAGGCTGTATTACTGGTAAATTCAGTTAAGAAAATAATAAATGCAGCTACAATCACGATGACTAGGAATGGTGAGGCATCACCAAATGCATTTGCCAGAGTTTGCCCAAGTACCAAAGAAGAACCAGAGTCTTTTAAAACGGCACTTAAAGTTAAGCCACCACCGAATAGCATTAATACGCCCCAGTCCGTATTGTCTGCAATATCTTTCCAAGTGGCGATTCCTAAGATAACGACCATACAGGCTGCAAGAACTGCAATCCATGTATCAGGTTGAGTAATTCCAAACTGTTCGCTGACGCTTTTACCAAAAATCCATGCCAATGCAGTGATAGCGAAAACTAACATGGTTAGAATACGATCACGGTTCCAAGGGATAGTTTCTGTTCTGAATTCCACACGATGATTAAGTTTAGGTCTGAGCACGATATACAAACTAAATAACATCGCAGGGAAAATGATGAGCATCATAGGCAAACCGACTTTCATCCAGTCTGCAAAATCATAGCCTAATGCTTTCGCTGCAATCGTATTGGGTGGTGAGCCAACTAAAGTGCCTAAGCCGCCAATACTTGCTGAATAAGCAATACCTAAGAGGATAAATACGAAAGTTTTACGTTCTTTTTGCGCATCAAAATGTGAAAGCAAACCCAATGCAAGAGGAAGCATCATAGCCGCGGTTGCAGTATTCGAAATCCACATCGACAAAACGGCTGTGACCAAACAGATTGCTAAAACAGCTACTCCCAGATGCCCTCTAGACATTGCAATAATCCACATGGCAATTTTTCGATCAAGTTTTTGCACATGCAATGCAGTTGCCAAGGCAAAACCACCAAAAAATAGGAAAATCGTTGGATCAGCAAAAGTACTCAGTGCTTTAGTGGTAGAAATTGCTTCAATCTCACCATCTCCTCCCACACTCGGCATACCGACGAGAACCGCGAGCACAGGGACTAGCAATGCCGTGATGGTGATGTGAATAGCTTCAGTCAGCCACAAAATACCGATAAATAACAACAGACTTAGACCTTTATTGGCATTTTGGTCATAAGGCAAAATTTCATATAAACCGAAAGACAGCAGTGCTGCAATTGCAATAATCACCCAGCCACGGATTAAGCCTTTGGGCATGGCATTGGTGGGTGTTTCGAGGTGAGGAACATTCATAAAATATCCTTATTTGAGTTGTTCTAGTTGCGATAGCGTATACAACTGAATAACCATAAAGTCTCAAAGAACTAGAAGTAAATATTAAGTTCTGCCATCTATGTAAAATCTTTTTAAACCATGTTGATTCCCTGCCACAGTGCATTGGTACCGAGTACAGTCAAAATGACTAAAATAAGGCGTTTGAATTTTTGTTGGGAAATATGAATTCTGATCTTAGAACCAAGATAAATAAAAAATAATGAAAAAAACGTAATTGCACACAATAGATATATCTGTGCCTGATCAAAGGTCAAAAGCGTTGGGTAGAGTATCGAGAGCTGGATTAATTTGCTGGCAAGAAAGCTAATGTTGGTAATCATCACGATATCATTTTTACTATGCTGTGTACTTAACAAATACATCATCAAAAATGGAGCCATCGCATTGGTTGCGCCTCCGATCACACCTGCAAGCAACCCAAATATGAGCATGTTTTTAATTGAGCGACGTAGGTGCAAAGGTTGCGATCTAAATTGATCTAATACATAGAGCCAAATGACCATCCCTAACAATAGCTTGAGATAACTTTCATCAATATAAAGTAGTAGCATGACACCAAACAGGCTTCCAATCAGGCTACTGCCGATAAGACTCCAGTAATTTTTTACATAATATAATAGGGAGATCGGGGCTTTTTCATGCGTCCCTAACACACTCATATTCATTATAATACAAGGAATAAGTACCATCGCGATGGCAGTCTGTAGAGGGTGAAACAGAGACAATGCTGCTGTACTGATCATCGGAAATCCGAAACCACTCAGACCATGTAGTAATGCTGCTAATGCACACAGCAGCAGTGTTAAAAACTCAGTTTTATACAAAACAGTTCTCTAGCACAGTAGTGAATTGATCAATCATCGATATTGGTTAATTTATAATATATGGTAAAAATTACTTGAATAATAGATTATCAGATTATCTCATATCTTTAAGATGTAACTTGAATACACCTTATTTGGCTTTGCGCGTATACTTGCTTCGATCGAAAATCAAAACATCCAACCAGCAAGGTGCATTGTGAACTTGACCCAATTAGACTGGATAAATTTACTAAAACCTAATTATAAAGTTCTTCCAGTGAAAGAACGTGTGTTCTCAGGCTTTGGTGCACTGTGTGGTTTGGCGATTTCTTCTTTGATTAGTTGGTATGTATTGGGCGGGATGAATGCCTGGTATATCGCGCCGATGGGTGCATCTTCCGTTTTATTATTTGCAGTTCCAAATAGTCCATTAGCACAGCCTTGGAATGTGGTGGTTGGTAATACTTTAGCAGGATTTATTGGGGTGGCATGTACCCAGCTTTTACCTGATTTAACCACAGCATTTAGTGTGGCTGTTGGATTGGCTATCTTTATGATGATGACCACAGATTCATTACATCCACCAAGTGGTGCTGTAGCCATTACTGCGGTTCTGGGGGGAGAGGCTGTACATAAGCTCGGCTTTCATTTTATCCTTTACCCTGTATTGCTTAACTCACTTTTATTACTTGTTTTTGCAGTGTTTTTTAATCGGCTGATTGGGCGAAATTATCCGACTATGCCTCATCTCAATGAACGCTCCAAAGACCCAACACCTACTCAAAAAGTATCGATTCAACCCAAAGATATCGAATATGCCTTAGAGCAACATACTGAACTATTAGATATCAGCCAATACGATTTAGAGAAAATCATTTTAGAAGCACAAGAGCATGCGAATGAGCGATTAAATCATTCGTTCGTGTGTCAGGACATTATGAGCCGTGATGTAATTAAATTATATGAGAATGACGATATTCATCAGGCTTTGGATAAGTTTAAATCGGTTAATTTAATGAGTTTGCCAGTTGTGAATGATCAAGAGCAATTGGTTGAAACTCTAGCATTGTACGAAGTTGTTGAGTGGTTCAAAGGAGCCACTGATCCGCGCAATTCTTGGCAACATTATGTGAAACAGATTATGAGTCGTCGAGTTGTGAAAGTTGATCCATTACAACCGATTCAAGATCTTGTACCTTATTTTGTTGAAAAATCTTTTAATTATATTCCTGTGGTCGAAGAGCTGCGTTTAATTGGAATTATTAGTCGGGCTGATATGATTGCGGCTTTGCATCAGCAAATCAAACAACAATCATCTGTATTGTGAGCAAAAAAAAGCTACGGTTGTATAGGGGTAAATCCAACCGTAGCGACCAAACTAAAAAATAAGATTAACGTTTGATTCCTTGATCCTCATACACTGTTTTGACAGGTTGGTTGTAACCTTGTACATGCTCAACCCGATTTGCCTGTCTTTTTGGAATGACTAACCACATGATTAAATACACCAAAATACCTGGGAAAGCGGCGCTCATAATTGAAATAATCACAAAGATTAAACGTAGTAAATTCGCATTCCAACCAAAACGTTCCGCAATACCGCCCATTACACCAGCGATCATGCTTTGTTGGTTTGAGCGATATAAACCAGAATTGGCCATCGAGTTTTTCTCCTTAAATAAATGAAACAACAGGGAAAAATCAAAAAATTGAGATAATGTGCTGTTGATATATTAGAGATAGGGGCAAATTCATTTTTTTAAAGTTTCTGTAAGCGAGAGAATAGTTACGGTATGTAAAGAATTGATGGAAAAACCGACACTATCGCCTAAAATGCACCGACTTAACGCATCTTGCGATAGCAACCTGCGATTTCAGACTCATCGTTACTTTATTTCTATTCCTTCTGTAGATGTGTAAATGTATATCCTGTTCTTTATGATTTACACGGGGTGGAGAGGTCTTGAATAAAATGAACGATGTTGATGTTAGAGAATGATGAATATGCAGTTTCGGTTATTCTTACAGCCCCTCAGTGTAGGAACTCTATTGGTTTTAGGTTTGACGGCGTGTGATGGTCATCATCCTGAACCAGCGATATCACACAGTCAAACCCAGCCTAAACCTGTTGAGGCGGCTGTATCGACTGTGCTTGCAGATGATCAAGCGGTTACCAGTGAAGGTGTTGCTTTAACTGAAGTAGCAGGTCAGGCAACCATTCCTCATGTCGCATCGAAACATATGGAAAAACCATCACCGCAAGATTTGATCTATGCGGGGCGTTATCATGCGCGTATCCCATGTTCTGATCCTTTTGCTGGATGTGTGAACAATGAAAACGAAGCCGAATATATTATTAATTTACTAGATGATGGATCTGTATTTTGGACCAATACCAGCTTTGGACGTTTGGGCACTGATTCATCACAGAATATTGCCAAAATTGAACAGACCTGTAAGCAGGTTCATTGGCATGTTCATAAAGATCAAAATGAAATCATGATTCGTTGTGATGCAGCGGATGTGAATTTGTACTATCAAATTAATGCGAATCAAGATTTGGTGATGAATTTAGACAAGATTTGGAATGGTGATCACGGACAAAATCGGAAGTTTTTTAACGAATATCCGTTTCCTAAGAAAGCCTATGTTTTTGAAAAAGTAAAATCATGATGGATTTAAATATAAAAAAGAGCGCTTAAGCGCTCTTTTTTATGCAGTTTCGATTAGTAATCGAAGCTGAAGTGTTCTGGTGCAAGAGAAGTCAATGTACGAGAAGTCGATACCATTGATTCTGCATGACCTTGAGCACGTGGCAATAAACGGTCAAAGTAGAAATCTGCAACTTTGATTTTTGCTTTATAGAATTCTGGAGTTTCAGCGCCGTTACCAGCTTCTAATTTTTCAGAAGCGATTACAGCTTGTTGAGCCCAGAAGTAAGCCATCATTACATAACCAGAGAACATCAAGAAATCAGCAGAAGCAGAAGATACGATGTCACGGTCTTTACGCGCTGCAAGCATGATGCGAACAGTTAATGTATTCCATTGAGCGCAAAGCTTAGTTAAGTCCCAAGCGAAGCGACGTAAATACTTGTTGCGAGCATGTGCAGCACAGAATTTTAAGATTTCAGCAGTATAGTCACGAACGACTTTACCTTTTGAGCTTAAAAGAACTTTACGACCTAATAAGTCAAGTGCTTGGATACCCGTTGTACCTTCATACAATGTTGAGATACGTGCATCACGTGCGATTTGTTCCATGCCCCATTCTTTGATGAAACCATGACCGCCATATACTTGGATACCATGGTTTGCAGCTTCCAAACCTAATTCAGTCAAGAAACCTTTAAGAATTGGCGTATAGAAGCCTAATTTGTCATCAGCAGCTTCATAAGCAGCTTGGTCGCCGTTTACAAGAGCATCAGTCATTTTGTCAGCAAGTTTTGCAGCGTGATAAATCATTGCACGACCGCCTTCAGCTACAGCTTTTTGAGTTAAAAGCATGCGGCGAACATCTGCGTGGTGAATGATCGCATCAGCAACACGCTCTGGCTCTTTTTTACCAGAAAGTGCACGCATAGACATACGGTCTTTCGCATAAGGTAAAGCACCTTGGAAAGAAAGTTCAGCGTGTGCGATACCTTGAACAGCTGTACCAATACGTGCAGTGTTCATGAAGGTAAACATGGCATGTAAACCTTTGTTGATTTCGCCGATTAAGTAACCAGTTGCGTTATCAAAGTTCAATACAGCAGTTGCAGAAGCACGGATACCCATTTTGTGTTCGATCGAACCACAAGAAACCGTGTTACGTTCACCTACACCGCCATCAGCAGTTGGGATGAACTTAGGTACGATGAATAACGAAATACCACGAGTACCAGCAGGTGAATCTGGAAGACGCGCAAGTACGATGTGGATGATATTCTCTGTTAAATCGTGCTCACCTGCAGAGATGAAGATTTTTGTACCAGAGATTTTGTAAGTACCGTCAGCAGCAACTTCTGCTTTAGTTTTTACTTGACCTAAGTCAGTACCACATTGAGGCTCAGTTAAGCACATTGTGCCAGACCAAGTACCTTCAACGAGTTTAGGCATATATGTATTTTTTTGCTCATCAGTACCGAATTGCATGATGGTGTTCATACAACCTGTACTTAAACCAGGATACATTGTGAACGACCAGTTCGCAGTACCCATCATTTCTGATTTGATAAGGTTTAAAGACATTGGTAAGCCTTGGCCACCAAACTCTTCTGGATAAGAAAGACCTTGCCAACCACCCATTACGAATTGGTCGTATGCTTCTTTGAAGCCTTTAGGAGTAGTTACTTCGCCGTTGTTAAAAGTACAACCTTCTTCGTCGCCAGACTGGTTGATTGGAGAAAGTACGTTTTCGCAGTAATCAGCCGCACCTTCAAGAATCATGTCAACTGTATCAGCATCAGCATTTTGACCACTTGTCAAAGTTTGGTAATGTGCTGGATAATCGAACACTTCATTCATTAAGAAGCGAATATCACGGAGCGGGGCTTTATAAGCTGGCATAATCTTAATCCTGTATTTGAATCGTTGTGGATTATCTGTATCAGTACTTTGATTATTCACAGTGGTGATAAAAATACATTGATAAACACTGTGGAAAAGACTGTCAGAAAAGCTAATTAAGGCAAAAAACACTTAGTTGAAAATTCAATTTTCTGCTAAAGTTTTAGACTCGTTTTGAATATGAAAATGATCCATTTAGTAATTGAAAATATAACGATATAAAGGTGTTTGATAAAGCTATGCGTTTAAAATATTTAACATTATGTTTGTTTGGTCTTAGTATTTCAGGTTGTTCTCAGCATGTCATTAAAACCAATTCAAGCTCTTCTAGTTTAGAGCAAAAAGCAATAAATAGCATCAATGCGATGTACGAATATCCGAGCTACGACTATCGGGGGAAATTTAATATTCATGTTGACCTTGATCAGCATAAAACTGAAGTAGATCAACAGAAAGATGTTTTAGATGCTGCTTTGAAACAAAAGGTTGATCAATATCTGCGCGAGCAAAAAGTCAATTTGGATGCAAAGCAAAAACAAGCACTATATAAAGCTTTAGCAGAGCAACCGAAAGGTTTGGGCAATAGCAAGTTTGATAAATTTGCTCGAGTAATGGCTAACATCTTAAATGATATGCAATTTGAGTATGATGGATCTGTGCATTATCGACAAAAGATGGGCTCGTTTAACCTCACTGCTCGTTATGAAAAACCAACCTTATTGGTTCAAGCGAAAGTTCCGATGGTTTTGGATTTAAATAACTACAAGTTCTACATCAATTATTTTGCATTGATGCCGTACTTGGTGAATAAAGAAAATCAGAACAATTTAGCGTATTTAGATTTTTCAAAATACCAAGGCTTGTTTAAACAAGTCGATTACAAGAAATTTGCAGAATACATCAAAGCATCGAGTGCTATTTACTATCGTTTAGCTGATCCAAACAGTATTCAAGCTTTGTCGGTGAGTTCTGCTGATCAAGCTGCGGGTGTGGTAGAGAAAATTCGTTTAAAAACCACAATTGAAGAGCTGGTTCTGCAAGCGAATCTATATAGCAAAGTGAATGAAAAATACTTAATGCAAAGTATTTTGAAATTTGATGAGCAAAATCTTGAAAAATTGATTTCAGAACAAGACAAAACAGACACTGCTTCAAAGGCTGAACAAAGTGGCACTTTATTAAATTCAAAGGCAGCAGCTGATGATGCGAGTGTGGTGAGCCAAGAGTTGTATCGTCTAGTGAATCAACACTTTGGAGTAGAAGAGCCAGAGGATGAATATACTGAAGAGGCAGATGCAACCAAAGTCGCAGCAGAGGACGTGGCTCAAGAAGCTGAAGATATCACAGAAGAGGCTGATGCCGTTGCAGAGTCTGCCACCGCGACAGAACAAGTGCTAACAGGCGAGCAATGTACAGCATTACAAAATGCTGCCAAAACAAATTTTGGTGATATTCAGTATTGTCAAACCATGTACGATGTTGATGTTTTGGGTGAGCAGAAAACGCCATCGGGTTTCTTGTCTTATATTGAAAAATTGGTCGCAGTTGAAAAAGAGTTTGTTCAATACGATCAAAATCAATTTATTGATGATCAAGGCTTTAAAGCACTTTGGCTGAAGCATCAAGCAGACATTCAAAAAGCATTACCACCCGTTGAAAAGCGTAATCCTTTCGTGATGGATGTTGGCTTGGATGCACAAGGGCGTGCAGTCAAACTTGATTATGACTTGAATTATGCACTGCCTGAGCTGAAGTCGAGCTTTAATATCAAAGCAGATATGCTGGTGACAAATTACGGTAAAGCAACCCCGATTGATCAAGCTCAGTTAAAGCAAGCTAAAACATGGGCGGAAGCGAGTAAGGGTTCTATCCTTGAACAAGCGATCGGCAGTTTCTCTGAAAAATTAGGTCAAACAGGCATTCAAGAGCGCTCAGCACAGCCTTATACATTATCTTTGGATGATCAGCTCAAAGTAATTGCTGAGCAGCGTTACGATGCTACACAGTCATATGAACAAACCTACAAAGCGGTGTTCATTGCTAAATTGGTTGAGAGTAATCCAATCCTTGCAAAACGTTACACTTCTCAAGAGTTACAAGAAGTCGCAAGTGTCTATGCTTATTGGTTCTCAGATGAAGAGGTATATAGTCCTGAAGGTAAGGCTCTGAAACAAATCGAAAGCTTACAGAAAAAACACCATTTGGAGCAAGAAGATCAGTTTGATGAAAAGTTGGGTCAAGCCGTAAATCGTTTAGTCACAGATGCAATGCGTGGTGACCAAGACCGTCAGCAATGGAAAAAGCTAAAAGCTCAATATAAGCAACCACAGCAATTGTTTGCGAAACAATATCAAATCCAGTTTGAACAAACCAATGGTATTTCGAGCGAAGAAAAGAGCTTGTTGGAGCAAACAGCGAATGTGTTGGGGCAAGTATATATTGACGCACGTAAAAATCAGCTTTCTGATAAATCATTGAAGGCACTGAAAATTGAACATAATGAATTTATTGATTATGAAATCTTCAAAGATGTTTATCAGAAAATGATAAGCGCAAAATAATTCAGTTAAAAAAGAACCTGCATCATGCAGGTTCTTTTTTATGGTTTGATTTATAAGAAATCTTTTAATTCAGGTTTCACGCCATTCCAAATAGAGAAAGCTTCAATCGCTTGCCCCACTAGCATGCCGAATCCATCTGTAGAGGGGACTTGTCTCATAAGGGCTTGATCAAGGAAACTTGATGGTTTTCCGTATGCCATTTCGTAGGCGTGATGAAAAATAAGTGTTTGGGGTAATTGCAAAGCTTCACCCGTTAAACTTGCCGAAGTCGCATTAATGACGATGTCAAACTCACCTGTCAGTTGATCTAGGCTGATTGCATGTAGTTTAGTATCGGGCACAGCCGTTTTTAAATCTTCAACCAATTGTTCTCCACGGGCTAATGTACGGTTGGCAATCACGATTTTTTTTGCACCAGCTTGAACCAGTGGATAAATCACACCGCGCGTTGCGCCACCCGCGCCCAAAATCAAAATACGGCTATTTGCTAAGTTCCAATTCAAAGCTTGTATTGCCGCAACTAAACCTTGCCCATCGGTATTATCACCATATAGTTGACCGTCTTGCATCCATAAAGTATTGACTGCTTTGGCAATCTTGGCACGTTCAGTGAGTTGGTCACATAACGCAAAAGCCTGCTCTTTAAAAGGCACAGTGACATTCATGCCAACACCATTTTGATCGAAGAACGCTTTAACTGCGGACTCGAAACCATCTAGCGGAGCAAGAATTTTTTTATAATTCAAATCAACGCCAGTTTTTGCTGCAAAAGCATGATGCAATTCTGGTGAGCGGGATTGTTCAATTGGATTTCCAATAACAGCAAATTGTTTGGTCATGAGTCATCAGCTTGATTGCGGTGGTCAAAGTTTATTAAAGATACATGGTGTGCCGCAATATTGATTTACATCTCGCACCATATGACAGGCTGATTTAATTTTCAGAACATGTACAGATAAGATTGAATTTCGCTGAGGTTTATGCAAATTATATTATGAGTATCTTTCTCATTCGACATGCCGAAAGCATTGCAAATATTAATCATCGTAGTGATTGTCACACGGACAATTTTTACAGTTATTGATTACTTTGATCAAACAGCCTCAAAGTTTGAGTAAGTCTTTGATACAAAATTTTAGATCAGATTTAATTCATAACCCTATCAAGAACACTGAGATCTTTATATTTAGAACTTAAATGAATGTATAAATAAAATACATCCCTGATTTATAAAAACAGGGATGTAGAGTAGGAATTATTTTGTTAAACCTAACCAATCTCTTGGTTTTAAATAATAATCTGTAAGTCGTTTCTCTGACGAGTCAGCGTCCCATTCTGGACGATACGACCAACCTGCTAGATTCGGTAAACTTACTAGAATTGACTCAATACGCCCACCAGTTTGTAAGCCGAACAAAGTGCCACGGTCATAAACCAAATTATATTCTACATAACGCCCACGACGATAAAGTTGGAACTCACGTTGCGCTTCTGTATAGGGTTGCTCACGATGCTTTTCAAAAATAGGTAAGATCGCCTCTAAGTACCCATTTCCAACGGCTTGCATATATTTAAAACAAGTTTCGAAATCCCACTGATTGAGATCATCAAAGAACAGCCCTCCTACGCCGCGTTGTTCATCACGATGCTTTAAGTAGAAATAATCATCACACCATTGTTTGTGTTCTGCATAAACATTTTCACCAAAAGGCTTGCATAAGTCATAAGCGGTTTGATGCCAATTTTGAATATCTTGATCATCTGGGTAAAAAGGTGTCAGATCGAAACCACCACCAAACCACCAAACAGGATTTTGACCTTCAGGTTCGGCTACAAATAAACGAACATTGGCATGTGAGGTTGGAATATTAGGATTTTTAGGATGAATGACTAATGAAACGCCCAAGGCTTGTGCTTTTGCACCGGCAATCTGTGGATGGCGTTCTGTCGCTGAAGCAGGTAGTTTGCTGATGTTAATGTGGGAAAACATCACCCCACCTTTTTCGATTACTTCACCATTTTGTAGAACTCGAGAGCGACCACCACCGCCTTCGGTTCTCTCCCAATCATCAATGATAAACTCAGCGGTTCCACCGCCTGCACGTTCCTGTTGTTCTAAACCTGCGCAAATTCGTGCTTGTAGATCAAGTAAAAATTCACGAACACGTTGAATATCAGCTGAAGTTGGATGCTGCATGATGATCCTCTTGAGGTGATCTATGTATTAGTAACATCAAAACATAAAACCATAAAAAAAATAAGGGATTTTTAATCATTCTGATTAAAAATCCCTTGATTGCTTTATTTTTAAACGTTTAAGAACGTGAATCAGAAGTCATCTTTTTGATAGAGATGATCCATACGCTCACGTTTGGTCTTTAAATATTGCTCATTGAACGGATTTTTTCCAACAGTAAGTGGTACACGTTCAACAACATTAATACCAAGATCGGTCAGCGCTTTAAGTTTTAGAGGGTTGTTAGTAATCAACTTAACTTCTTTGACTTGAAGATGATCGAGCATAATGCTGCACATATCATAACGACGTGCATCAGCAGGAAGATTTAACAGAAGATTAGCATCAACCGTATCATGCCCTTGATCTTGAAGTGCATAAGCTCGGATTTTATTGGTCAATCCAATGCCACGACCTTCTTGACGTAAATAAAGGATGACACCTTGACCTGCTTCATTGATCAAACGTTGGGTTGCTTGCAGTTGAGGACCACAGTCACATTTCAGTGAGGCAAAAGCGTCGCCCGTAAGACACTCTGAGTGAATACGAACTAAAACAGGAGTATTTGGTGGAGTTTCTAAACCTTTAGAAAGCGCCACATGTTCTTCACCCGTCTTTGGGTCTTGAAACACGGAAATATTGAAGTCACCGAAAGCAGTTGGTAGCTTTGATGTTGCAATAAATTCAATCGGCACAGATTTATTCACCATTATCAGAAAAACTGTCAAAGTATAGCCTAATGTGTGAAGATTGCGTGAATTAGAATGTCTGATTTTTCACACAAGTTTTTCTTTTTCATACAAAGCACATAATAATAGTTGATAAACAGTGACATAATTCAGGATAATCTGATGGCTATACTGTAAATGTATGCAAGAGAATGTTCAGCACTACATCATTCGCACATGTGGCTGATTGAAGGTGCATCATGTTTAATTGTATGATCACCCCCATTTAACCCAGCTTCGGATTTGCCAGGCTTAAAAAGGCTTTGCCACATTATGTTGTATACCGAAATTCCAACTCAACGCCCTGTTACGCCATTGTTGGATGAAATCGATCATCCTGAGCAATTACGTCAGCTCGAGCAAAGCCAACTCCCTCAAGTGGCAGATGAGTTGCGTCAATATATTTTGTATGCAGCAGGACAAAGTGGTGGTCACTTTGGCGCAAATTTAGGTGTGATTGAACTGACAGTTGCTTTGCACTACTGTTTCAATACACCAGATGATCGTTTAGTTTGGGATGTAGGGCATCAAGCATATCCACACAAAGTCCTGACTGGGCGTCGAGAACGTATTACCACAATTCGTAGTAAAGGTGGTTTAGCTGCATTTCCAGCACGTGATGAATCTGATTTTGATACTTTCGGTGTAGGACATTCTTCAACAGCAATTTCTGCTGGATTAGGTATGGCATTGGCTCGTCGTTATCAGCAAAAGCCTTGCGAAGTTGTTGCGATTATCGGTGATGGTGCAATGACAGCAGGGATGGCTTTTGAAGCCATGAATGATGCTGTTGCGCATGATGCTGATCTAATCGTTGTATTGAATGATAATGATATGTCGATCTCATGCAGCACGGGTGGTTTTGCAAAACATCTTGCTGCGATTTGGGAAACGGGTCAATTGGTCAATGTAAATGAACAGGGCGAAGCTTATGTTCAGCCACATCCAAAATGGACATACAATTCGCGTTTGCATCAATCTGCAACAGATGCAGCTGATAACTTATTTAAAGCGATTGGTTTTGACTATTTCGGACCCTTTGATGGGCACAATGTTGAACAACTTGCTCAAGTCTTCCACGCATTAAAAAAACGCAAAGGTCCGCGATTAGTTCACGTTTACACTAAAAAAGGTAAAGGTTTCGCTCCAGCAGAAGCAGATCCGATTACCTATCATGCCATTACTAAGATTACACCTACTGCTTCAGCACCAGTGAAAAAATCACCACCTAAATATTCAGATGTATTTGGACAGTGGTTATGTGACGAAGCTGCACAAGATGCACGTTTATTAGCGATCACACCTGCAATGTGTGAAGGTTCTGGCATGGTGAAGTTTGCACAGCAATACCCTGAACGCTTTTTTGATGTTGCAATTGCTGAACAGCATGCAGTGACTTTGGCAGCGGGTATGGCTTGTGAAGGTTTAAAGCCTGTTGTTGCGATTTATTCAACCTTCTTGCAACGTGGCTATGATCAGTTGATTCATGATGTGGCATTACAAAATTTAGATGTCACCTTTGGTATTGATCGTGCTGGTTTGGTTGGCGAAGATGGTCCAACGCATGCAGGTGCATACGATTATGCCTATATGCGTACTGTACCTAATATGGTGATTATGGCGCCAAAAGATGAAAATGAATGTCGTCAAATGCTACACACTGCATATCACTATAAAGGTCCAACAGCAGTTCGTTACCCACGTGGTGCTGGAACAGGCGTAGAAATTCAACAACAAATGACTGCTTTAGAAATTGGTAAAGCTGAAATCGTTGCAGAATTTAATTTGGATGCAGATCAGCAGATCAGTATTTTGGCTTTCGGGAGTCGAGTGGCAGCTTCAGTCGAAGCAGCGCAACAATTTGCGAATAAGCATGCAATAGGTGTGCGTGTGGTAAATATGCGTTTTGTGAAGCCACTAGATGAACAAATGATACGTACACTTGCTGAACGAACTCAGCTTTTCGTAACTGTTGAAGAACATGCCGTGATGGCAGGTGCGGGAAGTGCAGTAAATGAATTCCTCGCACAAGCAAAAATCGTAAAGCCAATCCTCAATTTGGGTTTGCCAGATGAGTTTTTACATCAAGCTACACATCAACAAATGCTCGCCGATTGTGGTTTGGATGCGCATGGGATTTTAGCTTCAATTGAACGTGCTTGGTTTTAGATAAAAAACGGAAATAATTTTTCGTAAACATTTTTCCCCTAAAAGCCCTTATATTTGATAGAATGTAAGGGCTTTTATGCATTATTCTTTGTCAAAATCTTCAAATTTGTAGTGGGTGTTCAATGGAACCTATGGTGGTTATGGCTGCGCGTGCGGCTCAAACAGTTGGTCAAGAGCTTTTAAAGGCACATCAAAATCGTCATAAACTCGATTTACAAGTTGAAGAAAAAGGCATTGATGGTCCAGTAACACGTGTTGATCGTTATTTGGAACAACTTACAATAGATACACTTCGCAAAAGCTATAAAAATCATAGCTTCCTTGGTGAAGAGTTTGGTATGCAAGAAGGTAAAGGTCACGACGCTGATTGGTGTTGGGTGATTGATCCTTTAGATGGTACTCAAAACTTTATCAATGGTTTCCCTCACTTTTGTATTTCTATCGCTGTACAACACAAAGGCGTGACACAACACGGTGTGATCTATGATCCAGTACGTGATGAGTTATTTTCAGCTAGTCGTGGTCGTGGCGCAGTGATGAATCAACGTCGTATTCGTGCGAATGTCAAAGATACTTTAGATAAAACATTCCTAGCAGTCGGTCATCCTTATCGCGCGAAGCGTAATGGTGAAATTGTTTCTTATGCAGAGCAACACTTTGCTTCGTTATTGGCAGTCACAAAATCTGGCGCTCAAATTCGTCGTGCAGGTTCAGCAGCTTTAGATTTGGCATATGTTGCTGCGGGTCGTTTTGATGGTTTCTTTGAATTAGGTTTAAAACCATGGGATATCGCTGCAGGCGAGTTAATTGTTAAAGAAGCGGGCGGTGTGGTTGTGGATGCTCGTGGTGGTAATGATTCAATGGAAAATGGTCAAGTCATTGCTTGCTCAATGAAAATGTTAAAACCACTAATGCAAGCAGTAGTTCCAGCATGGAGCGAAGCTGCAAAATAAATTTTAGATTAAAAAACCCTCAATAATTTGAGGGTTTTTTATTATGATCTGATAATAATGAAGGAGTTATTTTTATAATTTCATCTTCTTTAATCGGTCAGATACAAATAATAAAGGTGATCCAGTAGAAAAACCTATTAAAAAGGGTGACTTTTAAAATTATTCTGCTATAATCCGCCCACGCACTTAAATTCCAGTTCATTACCTGAACATTCAGTTCTATTCATATTATGCGCACGCTGTCCATAGAGAGGACCACATCTTGCGCCCAAATCGCTTAGCGATTCTTCAGGTTGAGGCAGTAATCAAGCGTGCGTTAGTCCACATCGTCGTTATCCGGATTGCCGCTGAATTTCATATATTTTCAGCTTGAGTCGCTTTGCCGCTTTTTGCCGATGTCTATTTTTTGTATTTATTAAAATGGAGCACCCATTAGGGTGAAACTCTCTATGAGCAAAACTTTTGCCGAATTTTCTTTGCACGAAACCTTACAACAAGCCCTAGAAGGTTTAGGTTTTACTAGTCCAACTCCTGTGCAAGAACAAGCGATTCCAGCTGCGTTAGAAGGAAAAGATCTATTAGTTTCTAGCCAGACTGGTTCTGGTAAGACAGCAGCATTTTTACTCCCAACATTAAACGCTTTAACTGGTCAAGAAACTTTCGTGCCATTTAAAGAGCGCATGAAAGCGATTACCCAACCAAGTATTTTAGTTTTATGCCCAACGCGTGAATTGGCTCAACAAGTAAGCCAAGATGCGATTGCATTTGTACGTCATATGAAAGGTGTTCGTATTGCTGCAATTATGGGGGGTATGCCTTTTGGTAAGCAAATTCAACAGCTTAAAGGCGCGCAAGTTATTGTTGCTACTCCAGGTCGTTTACTTGACTTGGTTAATCGTCGTCAATTGAAACTTGATAAAGTTGAATCTTTAATCGTCGATGAAGCTGACCGTATGCTTGATCTAGGTTTCTCTGAAGATCTAGAAGCAATCGGTGAGTTAGCTGCAAACCGTAATCAAACATTAATGTTCTCTGCTACTTTTGCTGATCGTATTATTCGTCTTGCTGAACGTATGATGAATGATCCACAACGTATCGCAATCGAAACAGGCCACAGTACTAATACTGATGTAACTCAAACATTACATTGGACTGATGGTTTTGAGCATAAGAAAAAATTACTTACACACTGGTTATCTGACGAGTCAGTAGATCAAGCTGTTGTATTTGCAAGCACGCAAGAAGATACAGACATGCTTGCTGAAGAGTTAGCTGAAGCAGGTCACTCTGTAGTTGCGTTGCATGGTGCTATGCCACAAACAGTTCGTAACCGTCGTTTACGTAGTATTCGTGAAGGTCGTGCAAAAATCTTAGTTGCAACTGATGTTGCAGCACGTGGTTTAGACGTACCAACCATTTCTCACGTAATTAACTTCGGTTTACCGATGAAAAATGAAGACTATGTACACCGTATTGGTCGTACAGGTCGTGCGGGTCGTACAGGTCAAGCGATTACACTTGCGACTTATCGTGAGCGTGGCAAAATCCGTGCTTTAGAAGATTATTTAGATGCACGTTTAAATGTGTCTGAAATTGAAGGTTTAGAGCCATCTCCACCTCCTGCACGTTCAGGTCGTGATGGCGGCGGTCGTGGTCGCGGTGGTCGTGATGGCGGCGGTCGTGGTCGTGGTGGTTTTGGTGGCGGTCGTCGTTTTGAGGGCGAAAGCAATTTCAAACGTCGTGAAGGCGGTGATGATCGTCCACGTCGTAGCTTCGATGATAAACCACGTGGTGAACGTCCATCATTTGGTGGTGAAGATCGTCCACGTCGCGAATTCAATTCTGATCGTCCACGTCGTGAAGGTGGTTTTGAAGACCGTCCACGTCGTAACTTTGATGATAAACCACGTGGTGAACGTCCATCATTTGGTGGTGAAGATCGTCCACGTCGCGAATTCAATTCTGATCGTCCACGCCGCGAAGGTGGTTTTGATGATCGTCCAAAACGTACATTTGGTGGTGAAGATCGCCCACGTCGCGAGTTCAATTCTGATCGCCCACGTCGTGAAGGTGGCTTCAATGATAAACCACGTTTTGACTCGAATGATGACAACCGTGGTAATCGCGTAGATTATAAACCACGTCGTGAAGGAAGCTTCGGTGATCGTCCAAAACGTGATTTTGGTGATCGTCCAGCGCCTCAACGTGAAGGTGGCTTCGGTGACCGTCCAAAGCGTAGCTTTGGTGGTGAAGATCGTCCAAAACGTACATTCGGTGGTGAAGACCGTCCTAAGCGTAAATTTGGTGAAGATCGTCCAGTACGCGGTACACGTGAAGAAACTTTCGGTGGCGACCGTCGTCGTAAAAACGATTTCTAATCGTTAAAAACCGATAAAATGAAGAAGCCAGTTGAAAAACTGGCTTTTTTATTGCTTGATATTCATGTAGAATCGGAAAAAATGTGTTCTAGTTCAAATTTTATATAAAAAATGAATAAGGTTAAGCAAAATAACAGTTTTGTTGCTCAAGCATGGTCTTTTGTTTGCAATGAAGGGCTGCCGTGTCTATTTGTCATTCTCATGTTATGTAATGGATTATTCTTTGCATATGCATTATTTGATGAAAACAATTCTGACAGTTTTAATGCCAATAATACGATGCATGTTGCAAGTGAATCCGCGTCTAAGAATAACTACATAAATTAAATAATCTTGATACATCCCTTATCAAAATAAAAACAAGTGCTTAATCTTTCAGTGTATAGTATGCGTGCATAAAAAGTGCAGGAATGAATGCCCTTATGAATAATAAAACTCCTCGCGATACTGAAGCCTTAATTGAAGTTAAACACTTGAGCTTTAATCGAGGGGAACGTGTCATTTATGATGATGTTTGTCTCAAAATTCGACGTGGTCAGATTACTGCAATCATGGGGCCATCAGGTACAGGCAAGACAACACTATTAAGACTCATTGGTGGACAATTAACTCCTGATCGGGGTGAGGTTTTACTTGATGGTAAAAATATAGCTGCGATGTCTCGTTCTGAGCTGTTTACAGCTCGTGCACGCATGGGAATGCTATTTCAAAGTGGTGCGCTGTTTACTGATATGTCGGTATACGAAAATGTTGCATTTCCGATACGAGCTCATACGAAGCTACCTGAACATATCATTGCAGAACTTGTTGCCTTAAAACTTGAATCTGTTGGTTTACGCGGTGCAGAACAGTTAATGCCATCAGAACTTTCTGGAGGCATGAATCGTCGTGTTGCATTAGCACGTGCGATTGCACTTGATCCAGAATTGATTATGTATGATGAACCTTTTGCTGGGCAAGACCCGATTGTGAAAGGTGTTTTAACTCGATTAATTCGTTCTTTACGTGAAGCATTAGATTTAACAACGATTATCGTATCGCACGATGTGGCAGAGACCTTATCGATTGCTGATTATATTTATGTTGTTGCTGAAGGTAAAATTCAGGGTGAAGGTACACCTGAACAATTAGAAAATCATGCTTCACCATTTGTGCGCCAATTTTTAACAGGCTCAGCTGAAGGACCTGTCGAATATCAATTTACTCATCAAGCTTATTTAGATAACGAGGTTCGTCCATGAATACGATTGCCTGGTTAGGTAGACTCGTTATTGAGCGGGTGAAAGGCATTGGTGCAGCGTCACTAATGTTGATTCAGATTTTATTTTCAATGCCATCCAAAGGCGGATTTCAGCGTTTTATCTACCAAATGTACCGTGTCGGAGTGATGTCATTATTGATTATCTCTGTCTCTGGTTTATTCATTGGTTTGGTACTGGGTTTACAAGGCTATTCGATTTTGGTGAATGTCGGTAGTGAAGCAATGTTAGGGACGATGGTGTCTTTGACATTACTTCGTGAGCTTGCACCTGTAGTCGCTGCATTATTATTTGCAGGACGTGCTGGTTCGGCGCTTACTGCTGAAATCGGTTCGATGAAACAGAGCGAACAGCTTGCCAGTATGGAAATGATTGGTGTTGATCCGTTAAAGCAAATCGTTTCACCACGTTTATGGGCAGGTATTGTAAGTTTACCGATGCTGACTGTCATTTTTGCTGCAATTGGTATTGTCGGTGGAAAATTAGTTGGTGTTGATTTCCTCGGAGTGGACGAAGGTTCATTTTGGGGTGGAATGCAAAGTAGTGTGCAATTTGGACATGATGTTGTTAATGGCATTATCAAAAGCGTAGTGTTCGCATTGATTTGTACATGGGTAGCGGTATATCAAGGTTATGCCTGCGATCCAACTCCAGAAGGTATTGCGACGTCGATGACGAGAACGGTCGTGTATTCTTCACTTTGTGTATTAGGTTTTGATTTCGTGTTGACTGCGGTCATGTTCGGAGGGATTTAATGAAATCACGTACTAGTGAGCTGGCCGTAGGTATTTTTGTCATTATCTTCGGTATCGCTCTATTTTTTCTTGCAATGAAAGTCAGTGGTTTAGTTGGCACAAATTTACGTGATAGCTACAGCATGACAGCGCAGTTTGACAATGTGAATGGTTTAAAACCACGTGCAAAAGTTACGATGAGTGGTGTAACGATTGGTCGTGTTGAATCTATTACATTAGACCCAATCACACGTTTAGCGACTGTGAAATTCGAATTGGATGGTAAGTTAACGAGCTTTAATGCTGAGCAGTTAAAAGAAGTTCAGAAGAATGCACTTGAGGAATTACGCTATAGCTCCGATTATCAACAAGCTGATGCTGCGAAACAAAAAGAAATGGAACAGCAACTGATCGGTAACATGACCTCCATCACGAGTCTGGACGAAGATGCTTATATAATGGTAGCAACCAATGGCTTATTGGGTGAAAAATATTTGAAAGTCGTACCAGGTGGTGGAGTCAACTACTTGAAACGTGGTGACGTCGTTTCAAACACTCAAGGCACAATGGATTTAGAAGATTTAATCAGTAAATTTATTACTGGTGGTGCGGGTAAATCCACATCAAGCTCATCAACAGAAAGTTCAGCTTCTCAACCTGCTACGGATGATGCAGAACCTTCGTTTGTTGAGTAATTCAGGTTAGGAGATTGAAGTGAATACATTATTGAAACAGACACTGACAGCAAGCGTATTATCGACAATGCTTGCGAGTGCCGCTTTTGCAGCGCCAAAAGAGACCCCACCTGATTTCGTAAAACGTGTTGCAGATGGCTTAATTACTCGTTTGAAAGCTGATAAACCGAAGTTGCAAAACAATCCAGCTTTGGTCAGAACGATTATCCGTCAAAATCTTGATCCATATGTAGATTCGCAAGCATTTACTCGTATCGTATTGGGTACTTATGCAAATAACCAATACACGAATGCTGCACAACGTGCTCAGTTTGAGAAAAACTTCCGTGAAGTGATTATCGAAAACTATGGCGGTGCTTTCGCGAAATATACTAATGAAAGTTATACAATGCGTCCGTTTAAGTCGACTAACAGCAAAAATCCTGTGGTGACTTTAGACTTTATGCATAATGGTGAGAAGATCCCTGTGTCATTCCAATTAACGGACAAAGGGGATCAATGGAAAGTGCGTAATATCAATGTTTCTGGTATTGATCTAGGCTTACAATTCCGTAACCAGTTTGCTGCTACAGTTCAGCGTAATGGTGGAAATATTGATAAAGCGATTGCGACCTTTAAACCAGATGCTGATGCAGCTGTAAATAAAAAATAAGTAGGTGACGGGTGATTCAATATATCGACCAACAACTCGTCGTTCCTAAGACGATTGATTTTGAAAATGCAGAGCAAGTTTATCAATCAGGTTTAGCATATATTCAGCAACATCAAAGTTTTCCTTTAGTTGTTGACCTTGCTCAGCTTGAAAATGGTAATACTTTATCTTTGGCTGTTTTGGTGCAATGGTTACGTCAAACTCCAGAGAGTAAAGGATTACATTTTAAAAATGTTTCTGAAAAGATGTTAAAGATCATCCAAGCTTGCCATCTACAAGATGACTTAAAGTTAATTTAATTGATTTTGTAGATTACAAAAAGAGAGCTATTTTAGCTCTCTTTTTTATTGGTATTATTTGGGATAAGCTGAAAAAAGAGCTTCGCAAGTTGGATATTTTTGATGTAGTTTTTTTAAATAAAAGCTTTCGTCATGTTCTAAAAAACCATCTAGTAATCTGATAGATGATTCATTATTACAGCCTTTAATTCTTCTATTCCATGCGGTAAATGGTGCAATAGGAAGATCAATCGATATGGTATTTTCTTTGCAATCTAATAATACTAAAGAGACAATTTGATATTTCTGGGGTGCATTATGATTTGATGGGTATGCTAAGCCCATAATTAAGTCATTCGTTTTTATCGTTTTAACTGGAAAGTCACTCATCCATTCTTTAGGTCTTGGTGAAATGATTTTAGATAACAAATTCTTAAATACAAAGTCAGGATGCTGTAATTTGAATTTAGTATGATTAATTGAATTGATCTTCTGAACAGACTTAACGCGGGCAATAAACACATCATTTGGGGAAAGCGGTGCGCAGGCAAAAGTTGTGGGTATCGAAAGAGTTATGCCTATACAAAGGAATAACCCTTTCATTTTATATCCATTTCTTCCATCTGAAGTAGACCATTGGTAGTACTAAGAAAGCCATTAATATGCCAGCGACGACGAGAAAGCTTAAACTTCCGTGAGCAAATGGTAATTCATCTGTATTCATCCCATAAATACTTGCAATCAGCATAGGTGGTGCAAGCATACTTGGTAAAATAGAGAATCGACGAATCGTGTCATTCTGTTCAGTGTTAATGAACCCAGAAGTGGTATCGAGTAAGAATCGTACTTTTTGGAATAAGAAAGCATCGTGCTCGACTAGTGAGCGTACATCCTCGCTTAATTCTCGAATATCTGCATCATAGATATGACTGCCTAATGCACGCGGGCGAGATAAAAAGGTAAGAACTCGACGCAAATCAATCAAACATAATTGTGCTTTTCCAAGCATATCTTCTTGTTGTGCTAGGCGTGTAATCATGTCATCTAGATCTAAGATCTTTTCACGATGATGATTATTGAGTACTTCTGTGGAGTATCTTTCTAAGTCTTTGTGGATATCTTCTAAGATATCCGCAAGTTCATCAAGCTTTGCTTCTAGTAACCCCAATAAGATCCACGTCGGATCTTTATAGTCCATATCATAGTCATTGCGACGCGCGCGGGCACGGAATGCACGGAAAGCGACGAGCTTCTCACCACGCATGGTAAATAAACGGTCTTTATGCAAAATAAATGCGACGGTTTGTACCATTGCAAGCATATGTGATGAGTCGTCAGTATCACCATCTACCTGATAATTTTTATTCTTTGTTAAAAAATATGTGCTGATATGCAAAATACCATCATCATCACGGTAAAATCGTGCGGATGAGGAAATGTCTTCAAGTGATTTGAGAGTAGGTAAGTTGCGCTCATAAGCATCAAGTACCCATTGTTGTTCTTCTTGTGATGGAGCGATTAAATCAATCCAAACTAATTCAGGATGCAGATCAAAACTCCCATTGATCGTTGCATCTTCTAGACTACCGCGCTCTGTGGCATAAAAGGCTTCAAGCATGTCTTTTTTCCTCGCGCAGTTTATGAAAGTCAGCGTGTATTTTAGACAAGGATTGAACTAAAAACACTTGCCTAAACGCTATTTTGTCAAAAATCTTGTTTCATAGCCTACTTTATCAGCATGACAGTTATATAAAACGGTTTTAATTGTATGAATTCTATATGTGTTTTTTGCGGTTCTTCTCTCGGTAATGATGTGGTTTATGAACAAATCACTCAAGCAACAGGTCAAATAATTGCTGAACAAGGTTTGACCGTTGTTTATGGTGGTGGTCGTTCTGGCTTAATGGGTGTGGTTGCCAATAGTGCGCTTGAAGCAGGTGGCAAAGTGATTGGTGTTATTCCTGAAGCTTTGGTTGATCGTGAGCTTGCGCATGCTGAACTTAGCGAACTATATGTTGTGAAAGATATGCATGAACGAAAAACCAAGATGGCTGAATTGGCAGATGGTTTTATTGCATTACCTGGCGGTGCAGGGACTTTGGAAGAAATTTTCGAGCAGTGGACATGGAATCAATTAGGGATTCACCAAAAGCCTTGTGCATTTTTAAATATTAATGGCTTTTATGATGATCTGATTAAAATGTTACAAGCTTCAGTTGAGCATGGTTTTAGCCAAGCTCGATTTGTAGATACCTTGATTGTGTCTGATAATATTCATGATATTTTAGCGGCATTTCAGAAATATCAACCCGCAGTTCCGAAATGGACGTCTCGCAATGAAATTCAAGCTTGAGGATAACCTTTGAAAACAATCACTGTCGCTGCTGCCATTATCATGAATGACAAAAATGAGTTGTTATTGGTAAGAAAAAAGAACACGCGTGTGTTTATGCAAGTTGGCGGAAAGCTTGAACCCAATGAAGCGCCTGAAATAGCAATTCAGCGCGAAATTTTAGAAGAGATTGGGTCTACTTGTGACATCAAGCAGTATTTGGGGCGATATGAGACAGCAACAGCAAATGAACCTGATCATCAATTAATTAGCCATCTGTTTGTTGTCGAACTCCATCAACAACCTGAAATTGCGGCTGAAATCGCGGAAATGAAATGGATTGATTTGCATGAAGAGCCTATTTTGCTTGCGCCATTAACTACCGAGGTTGTCATTCCTTGGTGTCTTAAGCAATAACATCATGATTTGCCTGTTTAACACCACCAGCGGCTAAACAGGCTGAGTATATATGTTGGCACCCCAACTGTTTTAATACTTGACTGAGGGCATTGATAGAGCTGCCTGTGGTCACGACATCATCAATAATCAGCACTTTTCTATAAATCAATTGAAGATGTGTTTTAGCGACAAATTGATCTTCTATATTTTCCAGTCGCTCTAAACGGCTTAAACCTTTTTGAGAATGTTGAGCTAGTCGTTGCACGGGCTGCCATACTGGAATATTCAATACTTTGCTCAGTTCCTTAGCGATTAAAAGTGATTGATTGAAACCCCTTTCCATCAGTCGATCATTTGAAATAGGCATTGGTACGATGGCATGTACTTTTGGCAGTTTAAGTTCGAGTAATAGTCCGCTAAGTAATCGAAGATGATGTAACTGTTGCTCGTATTTAAATTGTTGAATGAGTTGGTTGATGGGATAGTCATAATGACAGGCAATAAGTATATCTTGCTGATGTCGTTCGATTTTATGTTTTAACCATGGCAATTGTTGCCAGCAATTTTGACAAACACCATGGTGTGCTCTGACACCAATATCGCATAAGTGACATGCTATTAAATAATCAGCAACTTGTTGTGCTCCTCGACTCAATAATTTAAACATAAGCGTATCGAGGTGCTTCAGGTAGCCAACGTTTTAATAGTCCTTCAGCATGTTGTGGATAATCTTTTAGTAATTGTTCAGCAACAAAATGTGCTTGGGTGAGCAAATGGTCATCACGTTCTAAGCGTGCGACACGAAACCCCATATCTCCAGTTTGCTTGGTTCCTAGTAATTCACCTGGACCACGTATTTCCAAATCTTTTTCAGCGATCACAAAGCCATCGTTGCTTTCACGCAAGATGGAAAGACGTTCTTGTCCATTTTGTGATAGTGGCGTTTTGTAGAGTAGGGCACAAAAACTAGCTGTTGCACCGCGACCAACTCGACCACGTAACTGATGTAATTGAGAAAGTCCAAGTCGTTCCGCATTTTCAATCACCATAATAGATGCATTGGGCACATCGACACCCACTTCAATCACTGTGGTGGCAATCAAAAGTTGTGACTGGTTGTCTTTAAAGGCTTGCATGACAGCTTGCTTTTCATCAGCTTTCATTTTGCCGTGTACTAATCCCACATTTAGATCAGGGAAGCGTTCTTTAATTTCTTGAAAAGTTGCTTCTGCTGCTTGGGCATCCAAGGTTTCAGATTGTTCAACTAAAGTGCAAACCCAGTAGGCTTGTTTACCTTCACGACAGTTACTGGCGATACGTTGTAAGACCTCTTCTCGACGATCAAGAGGAATCGTGACAGTTTGAATCGGGGTTCGTCCAGGTGGTAGCTCGTCAATGATTGAGGTATCTAAATCACCATAAGCACTCATTGCGAGTGTGCGTGGGATAGGGGTCGCTGTCATCACTAATTGATGTGGTGTAAATTGATCAACGCCTTTATTACGTAATGCAAGTCTTTGATCTACCCCAAAGCGGTGTTGTTCATCAATAATCACTAAGCCTAACTTCGAGAATTCTACATTGTCTTGGAATAGGGCATGCGTTCCTACAACGAGTTGTGAGTGACCTTCTTTAATTTCCTGCTCTGCTAAAGTTCGTGCTTTACCTTTTTGTTTACCTGAGAGCCAAGCCACTTTTATGCCTAAAGGCTCAAACCAACGTTTGAAATTTAAATAGTGTTGTTCAGCCAAGATTTCGGTGGGTGCCATCAGCGCCACTTGCCATTCAGCTTCTAAAGCATGGCATGCTGCAACGGCTGCAACCAATGTCTTACCTGCACCCACATCTCCTTGAACTAAACGCAGCATGGGTTGTTCTTGCTTCAGATCATGTAGAATTTCTTTAGAAACCCTTTTTTGTGCGTTGGTCATCTGGAAAGGCAGGGCATCTAAAAGGCTCTTTGCTAAAACTTTGCTGCTGCTAAAGCGAGGTGCTGCTATTTGTCGAATATAAGCACGACGTGTAAGTAAGCTGATTTGATGCGCGACCAGTTCTTCAAAAATCAATCGTTGCTGTGCAGGATGTGAGCCTTGATTGAGTTGTACCATATTGGCATCAATCGGTGGTTCGTGAATATAGTGCAGAGCTTCTTTTAATTCGTAGCCATTACTGTATTTGGCGGGCAGTAATTCAGGTAAAGCATCGCTATGATGTTCCAGTGCTTGGCGAACATATTCACGCAACTTAGGTTGTGTTAGACCCTCAGTGCTTGGATATATCGCTGTTAACTGAGTTTTGGGTAATGCGGTATGTCGTTGAATGACTTGTATTTCAGGATGATAAAGCTCTAAGCCTCGTGCACCGACACGCACTTCACCAAAGATTCTTAAACGTGCACCTGGTTTTATACGATCCGTTAAACCTTTATAAATATGATAAAAGCGTAAGGTGACTTTGCCAAAATCGTCTTGTAGCAAAGCAGCAAAGGATTTCTTTTTTCCTTGTGGGAAATCAATAGATTTAACTTCCCCCTCAAGCAAATAACTACGTCCAACAACCAGCTGATTCATTGGAATAATAGTGCTACGATCTTCATAGTCACGCGGAAGATGAAACAGTAGATCATCCGTGCTAAAAATATGGAGCTTTTCTAGTAGGCTTGCTGCGGCAGCACCAACGCCTTGTAATTGCTGGACTGAAGTCATTTTTTGGTCAAGGATCGGTATGCATATTTTATTTATTGGTTATGGTAAAACATCTCAGCGTGTCGCTAAACACTTATTTGAGCAAGGCCACCACATTAGCACAATTAGCCGTACTGAAAAAACAGATCATTACGCAACACACCATATTCAAGATGCCCATCATCTTGATTTAAGTGAATTTGAACCAATCGATGTGGTATATGTGATTCTTTCACCAAGTGAAAGTGGAATTGATGCTTATCAACATATCTATGTCGATAGTGTGGAACCAATTGCTAAAGCTTTACAACATCATCCTGTCAAACGGATCATTATCGTCTCTTCAACACGCGTTTATGGTGAAAACTCAGGAGAGCTTGTGGATGATGAGTCTGATATACGTCCAATAGATGAACAAGGACAGCTATTACGAAAAATGGAGTTATTATGGCAATCCTACTATCCACAACAGGCTGTGATTGTTCGTCCAACAGGTATTTATGGTGTATCCGTTGAGCGTTTAAAAAAGCTTGCCCAGCGTACACAGAGCTATCCGACGATTCACTTTAGTAATCGTATTCATATAAATGATTTAGCTCGATTTTTAGCTTTGTTGGCGACTTTGGAAAGTCCTGAATCAAGTTATATTCTCAGTAATAATAGACCTATAGCGATGCATGAAATTTTGCTTTGGTTTCAGCGAAAATTAGGTTTGACAGCATTGAAATTGGAGTCTGAACAGCACACTGGAAAGCGTATTTATGCGACTCGAGTCGCTAAAACTGGTTTTGAATTTGACCATTTGATTTGCTTTAATGACTATGAAGCCGCGCTGTTCGTACATAGTAATGAAAAATAATTAGATTAAACTGCGATCATGATTGAAGAGTTGGTATGAATCTTGATAGATACTTACCAACACATTCCGTTAAGGAACTGCCTAAGTTTGCACGTAGTTTGCAGTGAGGCGTTGAAGGTTGTATATGAGAAAAATAATTTATTTAATTTTGCTGTTATTTATGGGAACAACAAGCTGGGCTGGTGAGCAGGTTTGGTGTGTGTTTGAGCCTTTGAGTTCCAAAGGCGATATCAGCCGTCGTCTGCAAGATATACGTTTGCATGCCATGCAAAGCCAAGTTCAATTAAAATTCAGTTATTTTAAAATTGAAAAAGATGCGATTCAGGCTTTTGAGCAAAATAAATGTACAGGTTTAGTCGCATCAAACTTTAATACCTACCGCTACAACTCATTTATGGGAAGCACTGGTGGAATTGGCTTAATTTCGAATAATCGTGTTGCACGAATGTTTTTGCAACTGATGAATAATTCGAATGTTGAAAAAAGAATGATCAGTTCGAAGTATGAAGTGGTTGGTATGATTCCGATCGGAACGGCATATATGATCATGAATACTCAACAGATCAGTAAAGTATCCCAACTCAAAAACAAGCGCATAGGGATTCTAGAAGATAACCCACCACAACAAGCTTTAGTTCAAAGTGTCGCTGCTAAAGCGACTTATGTTGATTTTTCAAATGCAATTGATTTATTTAAACAACATAAGATTGATATTCTAGCAGCGCCTGCTTATGGAATTTTGCCTTACAATCTCAAAAAAGAGTTTGGTGAAGCAACACAGGTTGTGAATTTCCCAGTTGCTTATTTTGCAATGAATATTGTGATTAAACCAAAATCATATCCTGCAAATTTTGGGCATCATGTTCGTACATGGTTTGTCAAAAATAGTAATGTATTGGCCGCACAGGCGATTCAATGGGAAAATCACTTGCCTGCTTATTACTGGGCGGATATTTCAGACTTTGAGAAACAAGGTTATGAAGCATTGGTTGCGAAAATCCGTAATCGTTATGTTGAACAAGGATACTACGATGCTTTTTTTGTAGAATTAATTAAACGACTTCGATGTATCGATGATCCAAAATATCTTGAATGTCGCAAATGACGTAAATAAAAAGCCAAATCTAAGATTTGGCTTTTTTGTTTCGAGATGAACGTTGAGATTATGCTTTCTTACGCTTTAGACGACGTTTCGCTTGTTGAGAAGCCATTGCTTCCAAAGCGGTAGCTAATTCTTCATCACTAAACGTAGTAATATGTTGCAGCATCTGTAAAGTGGTTTCATCTAGAACCAATTGAGCACCTGCAGCCATTTCACTAAAGTTATCATCATATTCGATGAAGCCTAGCTCGTTGTTGCGAATATAGTTTTGCTGAGTCAGAACTTTAATAAAGCTTTGGAATAGTGCCTTATCAAAGAATTCTGGTGAATTGAATTCATATAACACCGATAAGCGCTGACCTAATAAGTGGCTTAACTCCTCAACTTGTTTGGTTGAGATGTTGCCTGAGCCTCGCTGTGTGATCAGTGCCAACGTCATATAATAACGTTCAAGACTTTGTTTTACAGGCATTGCCAAGGTCAGTAATTTTTGGTGCTCTTCACTGTTTGGAGTAGGGCTAAATAAATTACCGTCATGGTCTTGGAAAATTAACCCAATTTGAACCAAAGCATTTACATAGCTGTCGATGTGTTGTTGTAACTCAGAAGCTTGCCACTTCATAAACAATTCAGCTTTTAAGAATGGATACAAAGTACGAATTACATTACTTAAATCTAATTTATTGATCTTTCCATTGTGTTCCACTAAAGATGCAACAAGTGAAGGTAAAACAAAGGCATGCAAAATGTTGTTACGGAAGTAAGTCAACAATACCGCTTGATTGTCTTCGATCGCGATAATATCACCAAGTACATGGTGAACACGTTTGATCAGTTTTAATTTCAAGCCATAGGCAATAATTTCTTTGCCTGATAATGAAGTCACTTGAGTGCGTTCATCGTAAGGATGTTGAGTCGCTAAATCACGATAAATATCAAGCTGCTTAGCACAAATTTCTTCATCAAGCGTATGTTTCGGCGTTGCCAATAAGATCAGAGATAATAATGAAACAGGGTTAATGACAACTGCACGGTTAATATTTTCTAAGATTAGATTTGCTGAGCTAGAAACAACTTTCGAAATTTCAGCTGGAATAGGTGCATCATTTTTCTCGATTTGGATATTGTCTGCTTGATGCTGCTTCAAAATATCATCTAAGAAAACAGGCTCACCAAAATTCACATGTACCTTACCAAAAATACGTTCGATTTTACGTAAGGTTTTTACGATGCCAAAAATAGATTCTGCTTCTTTAGGCTTACCTTGCATCTCGCCAACGTAAGTTGAACCTTCCATCAAGCGTTCGTAACCGATATAGGTCGGCACGAATACAATTGGTTTGGCACGTCCACGTAAATGACCATGAATCGTCATGGCTAACATACCTGTTTTAGGTGGCAATAAGCGACCCGTGCGTGAGCGTCCACCTTCAATAAAGTATTCAATGGGGGTGTTGCGAGACAAAATGCTGTAAAGATATTCTTTAAATACAGATGTATATAGTGCATTACCGCGGAAAGAACGACGAATAAAGAATGCGCCACCGCCACGAAGTAATTGACCTACAAATGGAAGGTTGAGGTTGTCGCCAGCAGCAATATACGGAATCATCAAGCCACGTTTATAAATCACGTATGACAATAATAAGTAGTCGATATGACTGCGGTGACACGGTGTGTAAATGATTTCATAATCTTTAGCGAGTTCACGAACTGTACTGAAGTTATGAACTTCGACACCGTCATAAAGTTGTGTCCACAAACGCGTTAATGCCATATCAGCAAAACGAACGGCTGAAGCTGAGTAGTCTGATACGATTTCATTAACGTATCCGATAGCACGTCGTTCAGCTTCGAGCATACTGATTTTGTGTTGAATACTTTCACGACGGATTGCATCTTGAACATCACGAGATTTGACCACTGACTGCATGACGTTACGACGATCCGACAAGTCAGGGCCCAAAACAACTTCACGTTGCTGATCTAAATAAGTATCTAATGAGCTAGCGATATAAGTCGCAGGAGAGAGATTTGGGTGGTTGGTCTTGGCATAATCTACCAATTCTCTCAATGATTGAGGCTCATGGAATTCCAAATAAGACTGGCGACCATGTAAGCCGATATTCATAAGTTGTTTAACAGTACCTGGTGTTGCCCAAGTATCTGAAAATAGTAATTTGAACCAAGAATCTTCTTTATCAGGCGCACGTCCCCATAATACCGTAACAGGCACGAGTTCTATTTCAGTTTCAGGATGTTTTTCGAGGGCTTCAATGAGATGTAAAAGTTTGCTAGGAAAAGTTTGAGTATTAAAGTAATTATTTTCGTTATGATGAAGGAATAATACTGAGTTCTTTTCCTGATATGACCCAAAACTCAATGGGTCTAGTGCAGGTTTCAGATGAAGCCGACGAGTTTCACCATCGACAACAAGCGCATTACTGCGTGAATAGTTTTGTAAAACATAGCATACAATTTTATTTGAATCGGTTGTATTCTGCTCTGTTTTGGTGGATTCTGTAGGAACTTCACCAAGAACATGTGGGGTAACCACAAGGTCAAGTAACTTACTCGAAAGTTGACGATACATTTGACCAAATCCAGTCTTGGACATTACAGACTCCTAAATAATAATCCTGACATATAGCCATGATGAACACGACATTCTGCGATATTCTTACATAAAACGATATGCTATTTTCTGACAAAATATAGCGTATTTGGTAGATTTTATCGTTAAAAATCGTATTTTTAGCGGTTATAAATAAGGATTAATGTGACGGACAAATCATTTTATCCTGAGCATCTTTATTGGAATTTGTGGCACAATCAAAATCATCAACTAATATAACAATTCGTTGATCTCTCCTGATTGATGTTGGAAGGTTATTACATGAATGCTTTGACTCAAGAACTCGTTGAACTTTTGACCTTAGAAAGAATAGAAGATCATATCTTTCGGGGTAACAGCCGCAATTTGGTTGGTAAACGAGTATTCGGTGGACAGGTTCTTGGTCAAGCATTAAGAGCTGCTTCGTATACTACTGATCGTCCTGCACATTCGTTGCATGCTTACTTTTTATATGGTGGGGATGTAAATGCACCCATTATTTATGAAGTTGATCCATTGCGTGATGGAAAAAGTTTTGCAAGTCGTCAAGTGCGAGCAATTCAACATGGGCGTACAATTTTTTCTGCGATGGTATCTTTTGCCAATCCTGAAGAAGGTTTGAACTATCAACATAAAGAGCCTGAGTATCCAGCTCCAGAAGCACTGAAATCAGAAAAAGAACTGAAAGAAAGTATGTTGAATTTCGTGCCTGAAAATGTTCGCGCCAGTTTTATGCGTGAACGTCATGTTGAAATTAAACCGATTCAGCCTATGAATCCGTTTCAACCTCAGCCGGAAGCTCCTTTTTACGCACACTATATTCGTACTCATGATCGAATCCCATCGAACATTGATGAAATTTCACTTCATCAAGCGATTGTTGCGTTTTATTCTGACTTTACCTTGATGACAACAGCATTGCGTCCTCATGGTCTGTCTTGGATTTCCCCAAATCTACAATGTGCCAGTATTGATCATACGATTTATTTCCATCGACCTCTGCGTGCAGATGATTGGATGTTGTATGACATGGAGGCAACGATTAGTGCAAGTTCTCGTGGCTTGAACTTTGGAAAAATGTGGCAAAACGGACAATTAGTCTGTAGTACAGTACAAGAAGGTTTGATTCGGCTCAGAGAAATAGAAACGCAATAATGTGAAATTATTCTGCATGAAATCGTATTAAAGCCATCATTATGATGGCTTTTTTGTCATAAGCTTGTGACAAAAAATTGCTCGATTCTTAGATTTGAGCGTGCCATAGTAGCTGTACTGCATTCATTTTTAATACTCACAATGAATTTAAATACCCAAATTTTAATTGCAGCTATCGCGGGAGTAGGGTTAGGACTTTTATTGACTAGCTATCCTCAGGCTGATTTTGCTCAAACAACGTTATATGTTTTAGGTATTTTAAGTAGCATTTTTATTGGTTTGTTAAAGATGTTGCTGATCCCTTTGATATTTAGTTCTATCGTTGTAGGGGTTTCAAATTTACAAGCTGGAGGTGAGTTCGGTCGAGTTTGGAAGATTACCGCCTTGAGTTGTGTGACCACTACAACGCTTGCACTGATCTTAGGAATTGGCTGTGCACATCTTTTTGATGTTGGTAAGGGCGTTGATATCACACTTTTTCAGTCAGCAATGCAAAATCATCAAACGCCTGATACGCTTACACCTTCTAGTTTTCTTACCAATTTTATTCAAAATACCTTAATCAATCCTTTTAAAGCATTTAGTGAAGGGAATGTACTCGCTGTTGTGGTTTTTGCACTTTTCTTAGGCGTTGCTCTCGTTAAAGGTGGTGAGCGTTTTAATACAGTTCGTCAACTCAGCCAACAATTCTTTGAAATGATGATGATGCTTGTCAGTTGGGTAATGAAACTCGCGCCACTTGGGATTTTTGCATTATTGGCGAAGTTGATTGCGACTGAGGATTTATCTGTATTAAGTCGTCTTGCTGAGTTTGCATTCGTGGTGACTGGGACAACGATTTTTCATGGCTTAGTGGTTTTACCTACACTGCTTTGGATTTTTGGAAAAATGAATCCTCTGACGTTCTTCAGAGGTGCGCGAGCTGCATTGGTGACGGCATTTGCAACAAGCTCTAGTTCTGCGACCATGCCACTGAGTATGCGTTGCGCACAAGAGAATTTAGGGGTAAGGCCGCAAACGGCAGGCTTTGTAATTCCTTTGGGTACGCAGTTAAATATGGACGGTACAGCACTTTATGAGGCTGCAGCTGCACTTTTTATTGCCAATTTGATGGGTTTGGATTTAACCCTAACCCAACAGTTTATTGTCTGTCTCACCGCAATGATTGCATCATTAGGTGCGCCGGGGATTCCAAGTGCAGGCATGGTAACGATGATAATGATGTTGCAATCAGTCGGTTTACCTGCGGAAGCGATTGCAATTTTACTGCCGATAGATCGTTTGCTGGATACCGTTCGAACTGTAGTTAATGTACAGGGAGATATGATGATCAGTGTGGTTGTCGATCGTTATGCAAAGCAAACGGAAATAGAGCCAAGTTAATCGAGTTGTACGGACATAAAAAAAGCAGGAGAAAACTCCTGCTTTTTCTTTCTCTTCACTTATGCAGCATGTTGTAGTGCACGCTTAGCAGCAGGTGAATTATTTAAATAATTCACAGCATCTTGGGTACTTCCTTCTTTCACAGGATCATACCAAGGCATCAAATAATCAATTTGTTGTGATACTAACCAGATTGGATTTGGAAGAATTTGATTGTCTTTACGGCCAATCTTATACCATTCCAACCATATCCAAGGTTTGAATATACTTGGTTTTTTATCTGCAAAACGAGGGTCTTGGCTCATGATGTGAGCAGCACCATCTACCCACAAACCAAGTACCAGAACGATTACCGCAACGCTGAGGTAGTAACGTGCAATATAGCTACCACCTAAATGACGATAAAGATCAAATGCAACGGTACGGTGCTCGATTTCTTCAGAACCATGCCATTTAATTAAATCGATCATCTCAGGGTCAGCGCCAAGCTCTTCCCAACGTTTGTTGTAGAGTGCGTATTTACCAAGAACACACGTCATATGCTCAACGGTTGCAATCACACCTAGACGGAATAAATCCCATTGATGATCTAATATTTTAGGAACTTCTTTACCAAAAGGCTTATCAGCTAAAGCTTTGGTAAATAAGAAATCCATGATGTCTAAGTTGCGTTGAATATCGATATTGCGTTGGCTGAGATATTCTTTATTCGCAGAGGTATGAGCAACAGCATGCATTGCTTCTTGACGAATAAAAGCTTGTACATCTTCTTTTAATTTTTCATCAGTGATTTCAGGAAGTACTTTGTTGTACAAACGACAAAACCAGAACTCACCAGCAGGCAAAATGTTATTAATTTCGTTAATAAAATAGCTAGCAAAAGGTTGATTTGGAATCCAATCTACAGGGGTTTTTTCCCAATCAAATTTTACTTTTCGAGGGAGAATTTTATAGTCAATCGAAGAACCAAGAACTTTGTTCTTCACAAATGATAGTAATTTCATCTTTAGTCCTAATCGATAGTGCAATGAACCAACACTAAGCAGTATATGAAAACTACCTAGTGTTTGTGTTTAGCAATTCAGGACAATTAAAAATTATTTTATGCATCAAGTTGCATGAAATGCATAATTTATTCTTTATCGTCAGTTTCTGATGCTTCTGGGATTTGATCGAGGTCAAATTCCACCGTTTGATCAAGTGTGTAATTTAAACGACCACCCATAACACTCGCTAACTCCTCTAGACCAATACGGTTAAGAGAAGAGAATAGTTGTATTGAGAAGTCAAGCTTCATTTTTTTCAATTGTTGTTTAACGTCGAGCAAAGTTTTATTTGCTGGACCACGATTCAGTTTATCCGCTTTAGTGAGAAGAATATGAACAAACAAATGACGAGAATGCGCCCATTCCAACATCATTAAATCAAAGTGTTGTAAAGGATGGCGGATATCCATCAATAAAACTAAGCCTTGTAAGCTTTTGCGATGGATCAAATAATTTTCTAGTTCTTTTTGCCAAACAATTTTCATTGCTTCTGGTACAGCGGCATAGCCATAACCAGGTAAGTCTACCAAACGTTGATCAGGATTACCCAAGCTAAAAAAGTTGATCATTTGGGTACGACCTGGTCTTTTTGAAGCACGTGCCAATTGCTTTTTATTGGTTAAGGCATTAATTGCACTCGATTTTCCCGCATTTGAACGACCCGCAAATGCAATCTCATAGCCTGTATCTTCAACGCACAAAGCAAGTTTTGGTGCACTCATTAAAAATTCAGCTTGGCGTAACCAATTCAAAGACTGTACTGCATAAGCGGTTAATGCAGGATCAGTCTTTTTCTCATAACTGATTTTTTCTTTAGGTGCGAGTCTAGCTTTGGTGTCTTTCGATTTTTCACTACGGTGCATAGAAGCTTACTTTTGAATTTGAATAGCAATAAGCATTATAAAGGATGTATTGGATTCGTGCGAATCTTCATCCTAAATCTAAGCTTTTTGGACCAGTTCTAAGAATGTAATATCTGATCGAGTGGAAGATGGGAGTATGCCGTGTTGAACCACTTCACCCAAAGTATATTGATCTAAGCTTTGATAAAAGCTTTCAAGTGCTTGATCGAGAATGCCTTTCAGACCACATTGAGAGCGCAAGACGCAAGGGGGTGTATTGCATTCCACAATTTGCTGATGACCTTGTAAAACACGGACAATTTCACCAAGTCGAAGTGTCCGTGCTGACGGATTTAATCGAATTCCACCGCCTTTGCCTCGTGTAGTAACAATCCATTGTTGTTTACCCATGAAATGTACAATTTTAACGAGGTGGTTTTGTGAAACATGCAAATCTTTTGCAATATCAGCAATAGTGTAAGGTATCTCGCTCGGACGGGCGACATACATCAGGATTCTGAGTGCATAATCTGTAAATTTATTGAGTTGCATTGTTTCACTCAATCTATTGCGATAAATAGAAAAGGCTAGTCTATCATAGGCTAGCCTTATACAAAACGCAGCATTAATTAGCTAAGTTTTACACCACCTGTGCCAAATGCTTCGCTATGAATATTTTCAGCAGGAATGCCTCGTGCAACAAGTGCTTTGTGTTGTTCAGCCATAAATGGCATCGGACCACATAAATAATAATCAGCAGTTGTTGGCAATAGTGCTGCATCCATAGACGCTAAATCTAAACGACCGGCTGCTTCATAATCCACGCCTAATACATCCCCATCATGCGGAAATTCATATGTCGTAAATGTGCTTAGACGAGGGAATTTAGCTTTAAGATCATGAATATGTTGTTTCATAGCATGAACTTGACTGCTACGACATGCATGTATAAACGTTACAGGTTGTGGCATATCTAAAGTAACCAATTGATTCAGCATAGCAATCATTGGGGTTAAACCTACACCACCACTGATAAATACATTACGTTTCTTACTATCTATCAGATAAAAGTTACCTGTAGGAGCAGAAACTTCGATTTCAGAACCTTCCGCTAAACTATGTAATGTATTTGATACCCAGCCTTCAGCAAGCTCACCTTTCGCATCTTCACGTTTTACTGAAATACGCAAATAATCTGCTTGTGGGCTTGTTGATAAAGTGTATTGACGAGGTTGTCTCAAATTGAGTTCTGGGACAAAAACACGTACTGAAATATATTGGCCAGCTTCGTAGTTTGGTAAATCACCGCCATCGACAGGTGCTAAATAAAACGACGTAATTTCGTCACTTTCAATCACTTTTTTAGCGATTTTAAAATTACGCCACCCTAACCAACTGCCTTTAGTTTGTTGATGTTGGTCGTAGATCGCTTTTTCAGTGCTGATAAACAAATCTGCTAGTTGTCCATAAGCGGCAGCCCATGCCGCAATCAAGGGATCTTCCATTGAGATATTCAGTACTTCACTGATCGAATGTAATAAATTTTCACCCACAATACTGTAATCAGGCGCTTGGATATTGAGGCTGACATGTTTATGAGCGATCAGTTCCACCACAGGCAAAAGCACAGATGGATTTTCAATATTTTCTGCGTACGCTAAAACAGCTCCTGCGAGTGCTTGAGCTTGAGCACCACTGCGTTGATGACCCATGTTAAAGGTTTCTTTGAGCGCAGGATTATTTCCTAACATACGATTATAGAAATAACCTGTTAATGCGACACCATTTTCACGTAAGACAGGAACAGTTGCTTTTACGAGTTCAATTTGCTGTGGAGTCATGAGTGATCTCTCTGGGCTATCATTTTATAAGATATATTTAAAATACATCTTATAAAATGTATTTGCAATACATCTTATGATAAAAACCATAAAAAAAATAAGGGATAATTAATTATCCCTTATTTTTGAAAGTTTTTTATTTTCCGAATAATGAGCCGAGTAATCCACGCACTATTTTTTGTCCAGTGCTACCACCTAAGCTTCGGGCGGCACTTTTTGCAAATGTACCGACAATATCTTGTGTGAGCTTTTCACGATCACGTTGTGCTTTTTCTGCCGCTTTTTGTTGCTCTTTAGCAAATCGCTCTTGTTCTTTTGCTTGTTGCTTTGCGAGGGTTTCTTGTTCTTTTACTTGCTGCTTAGCAAGTTCGTCAGCTTGCTTTTGCTGAGATTGTTGTAATACTTTTTTCTGTAGAAGTTCGTAAGCGCTGTCACGATCTACTGCTTGATCATAAACCCCAGCAACAATACTTTGCCCCATCATGACCTGTCGTTCTTCAGGAGTGATTGGGCTAAAAGAGGAGTAAGGGGGCATCACCCAACCACGCTCAACAATCTGAGGGGTGCCTTGTTCATCCAAACAACTAATCAAAGCCTCACCCACGGCAAGTTCAGTAATCGCTTGATCAACCTTAAAATCAGGATTGGCTCGGAAAGTGTCGGCTGCGGTTTTGACTGCTTTTTGATCTTTAGGTGTAAAAGCACGTAAAGCATGTTGTACTCGATTCCCGAGTTGACCTAGAACACTTTCTGGTAAATCAAGTGGGTTTTGAGTGATAAAGTAGATTCCTACACCCTTCGAGCGAATTAAACGAACCACTTGTTCAATTTTCTCTTGCAAAGCTGGGCTAGCATTGGAAAACAATAAATGTGCTTCATCAAAGAAGAAGACAAGTTTAGGCTTATCCATATCGCCAACTTCGGGTAGTTGCTCAAATAATTCTGAGAGCATCCAAAGCAAGAATGTTGCATAAAGTTTGGGGGTATTCATCAACTTATCTGCAGCGAGAAGGTTGATATAGCCATGACCTTGAGTATCTGTTTGAATAAAATCTAGAATATTCAAACTTGGTTCACCAAAAAACTGATCTCCACCTTGATCTGCTAACGCAAGCAGATTGCGTTGTATCGCACCAATACTGGCAGGAGAGAGATTGCCATACTCATTTTTCAGTTCAGCAGCATTTTCACTGACATAAGTTAGCATCGCCTTTAGATCTTTAAAGTCGATGAGGAGAAGGCCTTGATCATCTGCGATTCTAAATACTGCGGACAATACACCTTCTTGTGTATCGTTTAAATTTAGCATCTGCGCTAATAATAAAGGGCCTATTTCAGAAATTGTGGTTCGAATTGGATGTCCTTGTTGGCCAAATAGATCCCAGAAAATAACAGGTGAAGCTGCAAATGGAACGGAATCCAGATGCAGACTTTTAATGCGTTCATCAAATTTGGGGCTGCTTGAACCTGCTTTGGCTATGCTTGAAACATCACCTTTCGCATCTGCTAGAAAAACAGGGACGCCGATACGAGAAAAACTCTCAGCAAGTACTTTTAGAGTTACTGTTTTTCCTGTACCGGTTGCACCAGCAATCAGACCATGGCGGTTAGCAAATTGAGAATGTAGAACAATATCTTGTGTTGTATCTGTGGTTTTTTTTGCAATTACGATGGGTGTACTCATTCTTCACCTATTATAAGAGTCATTCCAGTTGTTTTAATGCGTTTTGAATATCTTGAATTAAATCCGCAGGATCTTCTAGTCCTATACAGAAACGAACCAATAAACCTTGTTGTAAATGTGTATTTTCCAATGCACGCATCTGTTTTAAATCATAGAGCATCACCAAACTTACAGGGCCACCCCAACTAAAACCAAGTTTGAATAGTTTTAAGTTATCGCAAAATCTACGAACTGCATGCATATCATATCTTGAATCAAAGATTACACTTGCCAAGCCAGCACTCTTGCCTGTGGTGCAAACCTCTTTCCAAAATTGATGTCCAGCTGAATCAGAAAGACTTGGGTGTAAAACTTGAATAAATTGAGGCTGTTGTTTTAGCCAATCTAATAATCTTAGTGTGCTTTGAGATTGCTGTTCATAACGCAGCGACATATGCGCCAAACTACGTTGAATTTGCGCAGTATCATCACCTGAAACAGATATGCCTTGGATTGCATGCATGCGATAAAGTTTATGATGTAAATTTTGATCGCGTGTTACAACAGAGCCCATGAGGATGTCTCCACCACCACTTGGATATTTGGTAAGAGCGTGTACTGTTACATCAACCGATAGGTGTTCATCAGAAAAATCAAATGCATTAAATGCGAGACCAGCCCCCCAAGTGTTATCCAGGGCGGTGAGGAGATTAAATTGCTTGGCTTTTTTGACTAGTTTTTTTAAATCAGGAAATTCTAAACTTACAGAACCAGCAGCTTCCAGCCAAATTAACTTCGCTTTTTCTGAAGGTGTGAAACTATCAATATCAATTGGGTTATAAACTTTAACTTGAATGCCATAACGTGTTTGAAGGTTGTTGAGGTGCTCTAAATTTGGACCATAAATATTATCTGCAACCCATACCTCATCGCCTGAATTTAAAAGAGTACTGTTGACTAAATTGATCGCAGATAAACCACTCGGTGCAAGTAAGCTAAACAAACCGCCTTCAATTTGCGCGATGTTATCGCCTAGCGTAAATGTTGTTGGCGTGCCATGTGTGCCGTAGCTATAGTCATAGGGATCTGTCCAATGACGATCAAAAAGGTGCGATGTGCTTTTAAAAATAATGGTAGATGCACGATATAGGGGAGGTTGAATAGTTTCTATATATTGAGGGGCTTTTCTTGGTGCGTGAATAAGGTTGGTTTGTGCATTTTGTTGCTTAGTCATGGTGCTAAATCAAATCAATAGATGGATTTAGGTTAAGAGAAAAACAACAATTCTGCTAGTTGTTCAGGTGTTTTGTACACAATCGTTACAGATCAAATAGATTGAATGAAACTGGCTTTATTTTTGCTAAGACTTAATATCATTCTAACGATAATAGGTTTTAGCGCATGAAGTCGCATTTAAGAGTGCATTATTTTCAGCACATCGCAGGTGAAGGTTTTGGTAGTTGTTACAATTTCTTGAAAGCACATAAAGCAAAAATCACGGCAACAGAGTTTTTTGCTTTGCCCGTCGACCTGCCATTGGAATTGGAAGCATTGCCACATGTAGATGAGGTGGATTTGTTAATTATCATGGGTGGGACGATGAGTGTGAATGATGAGGCAAATTACCCATGGTTAAAATTGGAAAAAAGATGGTTACGTCGTTATTTGGCAGCGGGAAAGCCTGCTATAGGCTTATGTCTCGGTGGGCAGCTAATTGCAAATGCACTTGGTGCTGCGGTTAGCCGTAATCAATATCAAGAGTTGGGGTGGATGGATGTTGGTCGAGCTTCACACATACCTGAAAATTGTTTTCAAATTCCAGAGAAAATTAACATTATGCAATGGCATAGTGAGACCTTTGAAATACCTAGAGGTGGTATTCGTTTAGCAGAAAATGAGGTATGTAGAAATCAACTTTATCAAATCGGTCGTAATGTTTTAGGTTTTCAGTTTCATCCCGAAATGACGCCACATGCATTGCAATTGTTGATCGAAAATGAAGAAGACATGGCTGTGTTTAATGGGGAATTTGTTCAATCAATCGCTGAGCTCAAAAAAACAAACCAAAATAAATTTCAACAAGGCAACGATTTGCTTAATCAAGCAATTGAATATGTTGTAAGCGCTTAAATTGATTTTTTAACGGTAAAAAATAAAAGAAGAATTGCATAAGACTTAAACAATCGCTATAATGGGCGACCCTCAAATGGAGGGCGTTTTCTACGAAGAAAGTAGTTAACGCATTACAGTCGTGGCATCGATCACGACCATAGTGATTTTCACTGCCCTTGACACTTGCCAAAAGGTGAGGTGCGTCATGGGTGATTCTTTATATATTTGGCTTGGAGTTTACTGGTATGTCTAACCAGAGAATTCGTATCCGTTTGAAGTCTTTTGATCATCGTCTGATTGATCAATCTGCTCAAGAGATCGTAGAAACCGCTAAGCGTACTGGCGCACAAGTGTGTGGTCCAATTCCGATGCCTACTCGCATCGAGCGCTTCAACGTTCTTACTTCACCACACGTCAACAAAGACGCTCGTGATCAGTATGAAATCCGCACTTATAAGCGTTTGATCGACATCGTTCAACCTACAGATAAAACTGTTGATGCATTGATGAAGTTGGATCTTGCTGCTGGTGTTGATGTTCAGATCGCTTTGGGTTAAGGCTTTCGGTTAATTAACTCTAAGTTAATTAAGCCGCTTTTTTAGAGGTTTATGCACATGGCTATTGGTTTAGTCGGTCGCAAATGTGGTATGACTCGCATCTTTACAGATGCTGGTGTATCTGTACCTGTTACAGTTATCGAAGTCGATCCAAACCGCATTACGCAAATCAAAACACTTGAAACTGATGGTTATCAAGCAATTCAAGTAACTACTGGTGAACGTCGCGAATCGCGCGTAACTAGCGCTCAGAAAGGTCACTTTGCGAAAGCTGGTGTTGCTGCTGGTCGTTTAGTTAAAGAGTTCCGTGTTACTGAAGCTGAGCTTGAAGGTCGTGAAGTTGGTGGTTCTATCGGTGTTGACTTGTTCACAGTTGGTCAAATTGTTGACGTAACTGGTCAGTCTAAAGGTAAAGGCTTCCAAGGTGGTGTTAAGCGTTGGAACTTCCGTACGCAAGATGCTACACATGGTAACTCTGTATCTCACCGTGTATTAGGTTCTACAGGTCAAAACCAAACACCTGGTCGCGTGTTCAAAGGCAAGAAAATGGCTGGTCACTTAGGTGATGAACGCGTAACAGTTCAAGGTCTTGAAATTGTATCTATTGACGCTGAACGTTCAGTTTTAGTTGTTAAGGGTGCTATTCCTGGTTCAACTGGCGGCGACGTTATCGTGCGTCCTACCATCAAGGCCTGAGGGGAAATACTGTGAATTTAAAAACTGTTTCCGGCTCTGCTGTTGAATTGTCTGAAGTTGCTTTCGGACGTGAATTTAACGAAGCTCTTGTACACCAAGTTGTTACAGCTTACTTAGCTGGTGGTCGTCAAGGTACTCGTGCTCACAAATCACGTGCAGATGTTTCTGGCGGTGGTAAAAAGCCATTCCGTCAAAAAGGTACTGGTCGCGCTCGTGCTGGTTCTATTCGTAGCCCAATCTGGGTAGGTGGTGGTAAAACTTTTGCTGCTCGCCCACAAGATTGGTCTCAAAAAGTTAACCGCAAAATGTACCGCGGTGCAATGCAATGTATCTTAGCTGAACTTGTTCGCCAAGATCGTCTTGTATTAGTTGAAGAGTTTGCTGTTGCGGCTCCAAAAACTAAAGAATTGCTTGCAAAACTTAACGACTTAAATGCAACTCGTGCATTGATCGTTACAGATGCTGTAGATGAGAACTTGTATCTTGCAGCTCGCAACCTCCCACATGTAGATGTGGTGGACGCAACTGCAATTGATCCTGTTAGCTTGATCGCATTCGATAAAGTTGTCATGTCTGTAGCTGCTGCTAAGAAAATTGAGGTAGAACTCGGATGAACAACGAACGTTTATATCAAGTCCTACAAGGACCAGTATTCTCAGAAAAAGCACAAGTTTTAGGTGATACTGCTGGTGTTCAAGTATTTAAAGTTGCATTAAATGCAAACAAGCTTGAAATCAAGAAAGCAGTTGAGCAGCTCTTTGGTGTTGAAGTTGTGAAAGTAAATACAACGATCACTAAAGGTAAAACAAAACGCTTTGGTCGTACATTAGGACGTCGTTCTGATGTTAAAAAAGCATACGTCACCCTGAAAGCTGGCCAAGATGTAGAAATGGCTGACTTGGGCGATACCGCTGAAAACGCAGCGGAGTAAGGACGAAAATTATGCCGATTCAAAAATGTAAGCCAACGTCTCCAGGACGTCGCTTTGTAGAGAAAGTGGTTCATGACCATCTTCACAAAGGCGCACCTTATGCACCGTTGGTTGAAGCTAAAAAACGTACTGGTGGTCGTAACAACAACGGTCACATTACGACTCGTCACGTTGGTGGTGGACACAAACAACACTATCGTCTCGTTGACTTTAAACGTAACAAAGATGGTATTCCAGCGACTGTAGAGCGTATTGAATACGATCCTAACCGTACTGCACACATTGCATTAGTTTTGTATGCTGACGGTGAGCGTCGTTACATCATCGCACCTAAAGGTTTGCGTGCTGGCGATAAAGTACAATCTGGTAACGATGCTCCAATTCGTCCAGGTAACTGCTTACCGCTTCGTAATATGCCTATTGGTTCTACACTTCACAACGTTGAACTTAAAATCGGTAAAGGTGCTCAATTAGCACGTTCTGCTGGTACTTCAGTTCAGTTGTTAGGTCGTGATGGTTCTTACGCAATCGTTCGTTTACGTTCTGGTGAAATGCGTAAAATCCACGTTGAATGTCGTGCTGTAATTGGTGAAGTTTCTAACCAAGAAAGCAACCTTCGTTCATTGGGTAAAGCTGGTGCTTCACGCTGGCGCGGTGTTCGTCCTACTGTTCGTGGTATGGCGATGAACCCGGTTGACCATCCACACGGTGGTGGTGAAGGGCGTAGCAAAGGTATTCAACCTGTAAGCCCATGGGGTCAAAAAGCTAAAGGGTACAAGACACGTACCAATAAGCGTACGACTAAGATGATTATTCGCGACCGTCGCGTCAAGTAAAGGAATCTGAATAATGCCTCGTTCATTAAAAAAAGGTCCATTCGTCGACGCACACTTGTTCGCTAAAGTTGAAGCAGCAATTGCAGCTAACAACCGTAAGCCGATCAAGACTTGGTCACGTCGTTCAATGATCCTTCCAGATTTTGTTGGTTTAACAATTTCTGTTCACAATGGTCGTAACCATGTTCCAGTAATTGTTACTGAGCATATGGTTGGTCATAAGCTTGGTGAATTCGCACCAACTCGTACCTATCGTGGTCACGGTGTTGATAAGAAGTCTAAACGTTAATAGGTGCTATGATGGAAGTAACTGCAAAATTACGCGGTGCCGCTATCTCGGCACAAAAAGCACGTTTAGTTGCTGATTTGATCCGTGGTAAATCGGTTGCGCGCGCGCTAGATATTTTGAACTTCAGCAACAAAAAAGCAGCTGTGCTTGTTAAAAAAGCACTTGAATCTGCAATTGCAAATGCTGAACACAACAACAGCTTAGATGTTGACGATCTTAAAGTAACTACGATTTACGTTGATGAAGGTATGAGCCTTAAACGTATTTTGCCACGTGCTAAAGGCCGTGCGGATCGTATTACAAAGCGTACTTGTCACATCACCGTTAAGGTAGGGGTTTGATATGGGTCAGAAGGTTCATCCAATCGGTATCCGCCTAGGTGTTGTGAAACGCCATAACGCTAACTGGTATGCGAGTCCGAAACAATACGCTGAATACTTGCTTAAAGATCTTCAAGTTCGTGAGTTTTTAACTAAAAAACTTAAGAATGCGATGGTGAGCAATATTCTTATCGAACGTCCTACAGGCGCTGCTAAAGTAACTATTAGCACTGCTCGTCCTGGTATCGTTATCGGTAAAAAAGGCGAAGATATTGAGAAATTACAGCGCGAACTCACCAACATTATGGGTGTTCCAGCGCAAGTTAGCATCAACGAAATTGATCGCCCAGACTTAGATGCTCGTTTAGTTGCTGAAGCAATCGCTTCTCAATTAGAAAAGCGTGTAATGTTCCGTCGTGCTATGAAGCGTGCGGTTCAAAACACTATGCGTGCTGGTGCGAAAGGTATCAAAGTTGAAGTTTCTGGCCGTTTAGGTGGTGCAGAGATTGCTCGTACTGAATGGTATCGTGAAGGTCGTGTTCCTTTGCATACTCTTCGTGCTGATATCGACTATGCAACTATGCGTGCTGAAACAACTTACGGTACGATCGGTGTTAAAGTTTGGATTTTCCGTGGCGAGATCTTAGGTGGCATGAAACAAGTCATGAACCCTGCTCCTGCTGAAGAGCGTCCAGCTAAACGTGGTCGTGGTCGTGGTGAAGGTCAAGAGCGTCGTGGTCGTCGCGGTGACCGTGCTGCTGACAAGGGAGAATAATCCATGTTGCAACCTAAACGTACCAAATTCCGTAAAGTGCACAAAGGCCGTAACACTGGTCTAGCGCATCGTGGTAGTACAGTATCATTTGGTTCGATTGCGATTAAAGCGACTGAACGTGGTCGTATGACTGCGCGTCAAATCGAAGCTTGCCGTCGTACCATTAGCCGTCGTATTAAGCGTGGTGGTAAAATCTTCATCCGTGTATTCCCGGATAAACCAATTACCGAAAAACCATTAGAAGTTCGTATGGGTAAAGGTAAGGGTAGCGTGGAATACTGGGTTTGCCAGATTCAGCCAGGTAAGATCCTGTACGAAATTGAAGGTGTGAACGATGAATTAGCGCGTGAAGCTTTTGCTTTAGCTGCTGCTAAACTTCCGTTTAAAACCACTATCGTGACTCGGACGGTAATGTAATGAAAACTAAAGATCTACGTGAAAAATCGGTAGAAGAGTTGAAAGCGATGCTTGATGAGCAACAGCTTAACCAATTCCGTCTTCGTATGGCGAAAGCAACTGGTCAGTTGGGCAAATCGCACGAAGTGCAAATTGCTCGTAAGACAATTGCTCGTATCAAGACACTCCTTACCGAAAAACAGGGGAACGGACAATGAGTGAAAAAACAGTCCGCACGTTAACCGGCAAAGTCGTAAGCGACAAAATGGACAAATCTATTGTTGTGCTTATTGAACGCCGCGTTCAACACCCGTTGTATGGCAAATCAATCCGCCGTTCAACTAAATTACACGCTCATGATGAGAACAATGTTGCTAAATTAGGCGACTTGGTAACCATCAAAGAAAGCCGCCCAATTTCTAAAACTAAAGCTTGGACTTTAGTGGAAGTAGTTGAAGCTGCTGCTGAGTAATTAGACGTTCTTGTTGCATCATCGGACAATTTCGAGTACTCTTTGAGCCTTTCGAAATTGTGACCGGTGATGCTCGGTTTTGGAGTAGGGCAATGATTCAAACCGAAAGTATGCTCGACGTAGCAGACAACAGTGGTGCACGCCGCGTACAATGTATTAAAGTACTAGGTGGTTCACATCGTCGTTATGCTTCTGTTGGCGACATTATTAAAGTTACTGTAAAAGAAGCAATCCCACGCGCACGTGTTAAAAAAGGTGACGTGATGAATGCTGTAGTTGTTCGTACAAAATTCGGCATCCGTCGTCCAGATGGTTCAGTTATTCGTTTCGACGATAACGCAGCTGTTATTTTGAATAACAACAAAGCTCCGATTGCTACTCGTATCTTCGGACCAGTGACTCGTGAACTTCGTACTGAACAGTTCATGAAAATCATTTCATTGGCTCCTGAAGTTCTATAAGAGGCAATCATGGCTAAGATTAAAAAAGGCGATCAAGTAATTGTGATCGCAGGTAAAGAAAAAGGCAAACAAGGTGTTGTTTTGTCTGTTTCTGAAGATCGAGTTAAGGTCGAAGGTCTTAACTTGGTGAAGAAGCATCAAAAGCCAAACCGTGTAACAGGCGCTGAAGGCGGTATCGTTACTCAAGAGGCGACGCTTCATATCTCTAACGTGGCAATTTTTAATGCTACAACCCAAAAGGCTGACCGTGTTGGTTACCAAGTGATTGATGGCACGAAAACTCGTGTTTATAAATCAAATGGTGAATCAGTGGCGGCAGCGAAGTAATAGGTTGAAAAGGCAATGGCCAGACTTAAAGCACGTTACAATGACGAACTTAAAGCAAAGTTAAAAGAAGAACTTGGCATTAAGAATGTGATGGAAATTCCACGCATCACAAAAATCACTCTTAACATGGGTGTAGGCGCAGCTGCAACTGATAAGAAATTATTAGATGGTGCTGTTGCTGATATGCAACTCATTGCTGGTCAAAAACCAGTTGTGACACTTGCTCGTAAATCAATCGCTGGTTTCAAAATCCGTGATGGTTGGCCAATTGGTTGTAAAGTTACTTTACGTGGCGACCAAATGTACGAATTCTTGGACCGTTTGATCTCTATCGCGATTCCTCGTATCCGTGACTTCCGTGGTTTTTCTTCAAAATCATTTGATGGTCGTGGTAACTACTCTATGGGTTTAAAAGAGCAAATCGTTTTCCCTGAAATCGATTTTGACAAGATTGATCGTATTCGTGGTTTAGATATCACAATTACGACAACTGCTCGTAGCGATGACGAAGGCCGTGCGCTTATGCGTGCATTCGGCTTCCCGTTCAAATAAGAGGTCGATATGGCTAAGAAAGGTATGATTAATCGCGAATTGAAACGCGAAAAGACAGTTGCTAAATACGCTGCAAAACGTGCTGAATTAAAAGCAACGATTGCAAATGTAAACGCAAGTGACGAAGAACGTTTCGAAGCGATGTTAAAGTTACAAGCATTGCCACGTAATGCATCTCCAGTACGTCTTCGTAACCGCTGTGGTTTAACTGGTCGTCCTCATGGTTACTTCCGTAAGTTCGGTTTAAGCCGTAACAAATTACGTGACACAGTAATGCAGGGTGATGTACCAGGCGTTGTTAAGGCAAGCTGGTAAGGAGCGACTAAATGAGTATGCAAGATACCGTTGCCGACATGTTAACACGTGTTCGTAACGCACAAATGGCGAAGAAACAAGTTGTTTCTATGCCTTCTTCTAAGTTGAAAGTTGCAATTGCAAACGTACTTCAACAAGAAGGTTATATTTCAAATGTAGAAGTTGCTCAAGAAGATGCAAAATCTACTTTGACTATTACGCTAAAATATTTCGAAGGCAAACCAGTTATCGAAACGGTTAAGCGCGTAAGCCGTCCAGGTCTACGTCAATACCGTGGTAAAGATAAACTTCCTAGCGTTAAGCAAGGTTTGGGTATTGCAATTGTTTCTACAAGCAAAGGCATCATGACTGATCGCGCTGCACGTGCTGCGGGTGTTGGTGGTGAAGTTATTGCTTTTGTTTCTTAATAGGTGATTCCTCATGTCTCGTGTGGCTAAAGCCCCAGTAACTGTACCTAATGGTGTAACAGTTACTCAGAACGGCCGGCAGGTCGAAGTGAAAGGCAGCAAAGGTACATTGTCTTTCAACCTGCATGCGCTGGTCGAGCTAAAACAGGAAGAAGGTAAACTTCAACTTGCTCCAGTAAAAGAATCGAAAGATGCTTGGATGCAAGCTGGTACTGCTCGCGCTGTATTGAACAACCTTGTAAAAGGTGTTAGTGAAGGCTTCGAACGTAAACTACAACTTGTTGGTGTAGGTTACAAAGCTGCTGTTAAAGGTACTGTTGTTAACCTAGCATTAGGTTATTCACACCCGATTGACTACGCTTTACCTGAAGGTGTAACAGCGGAAACTCCAACTGCAACTGAAATCATTTTGAAATCAGCAAACAAGCAGTTGTTAGGTCAAGTGGCAGCGGAAATCCGTGCATACCGTTCTCCTGAACCATATAAAGGTAAAGGTGTTCGTTATTCGGATGAAGTTATTCTTCGTAAAGAAGCTAAGAAGAAATAAGGCGCGAGGTTCTTATGAACGAAAAGAAACAAACCCGTTTGCGTCGTGCGAAAAGCACACGCTTGCACATCCGTGCATTGGGTGCGACTCGTTTGTGTGTAAACCGCACTCCGCGTCACATCTATGCTCAGGTTATTTCAGCAGATGGTGGCAAAGTTTTAGCGCAAGCTTCAACTTTAGATGCATCTTTACGTAGTGGTACTACTGGTAACGTTGAAGCGGCTACTAAAGTAGGTGCTTTGATCGCAGAACGTGCTAAAGCAGCTGGTGTTACTAAAGTTGCATTTGACCGTTCTGGTTTTAAATATCATGGTCGTATCAAAGCCTTGGCTGATGCTGCTCGTGAAGGCGGCTTGGAGTTCTAATCATGGCGAAAGTTGAACAAAACGAAGGTCTCGTTGAAAAGCTGGTTGCCGTTGATCGTGTAGCCAAGGTTGTTAAAGGTGGTCGTATCTTCTCTTTCACAGCATTAACTGTTGTGGGCGATGGTAATGGTCGTGTAGGTTTTGGTCGTGGTAAAGCACGTGAAGTTCCAGCTGCTATTTCTAAAGCACTTGAAGCTGCTCGTCGCAACATGATTACTGTAGACCTTGCTGGTACTACTTTACAACACCCTGTGAATGCTCGTCATGGTGCAAGCCGTGTATACATGCAACCTGCTTCTGAAGGTACTGGCGTAATTGCTGGTGGTGCTATGCGTGCCGTTTTAGAAGCTGCAGGTGTACATAACGTACTTGCTAAATGTTATGGCTCTACTAATGCTGCTAACGTAGTAAACGCAACTTTCAAAGGTTTGCGTGATATGACTTCTCCTGAGAAAGTCGCTGCGAAACGTGGTCTTTCAGTAGAACAAATTCAAGGGTAATCAATCATGAAAACGATTAAAGTTACCCAGACTAAATCTTCTTCGCATCGTTTAAAAAATCATAAACTTTGCCTACAAGGTCTAGGTCTGCGTCGTATTGGTCATACTGTAGAAGTGCAAGATACGCCTTCTAACCGTGGTATGATCAACAAAGTTTACTATATGGTTAGTGTAGAGGAATAAGCCATGACTCTGCGTTTAAATGAACTTTCACCTGCTGAAGGTGCAAAGCGTGAACACCGTCGTTTAGGCCGTGGTATCGGTTCTGGCGTTGGTAAAACTGGTGGTCGTGGTATCAAGGGTCAAAACTCACGTAAAAGTGGTGGTACTCGTCCAGGCTTTGAAGGCGGTCAAACTGCATTATATCGTCGTTTACCTAAATTCGGTTTCACTAGCCAAATCGCTTTGAAAACTGCTGAAGTGCGTTTGTCTGAGTTGAATAAAGTGGAAGGCGATATCGTTAGCCTTGAAACTTTAAAAGCTGCGAATGTTGTTCGTCGTGACCAAATTCGTGCTCGCATCGTGCTTTCTGGTGAAATCACTCGCGCGTTCACTGTACAAGGTGTTGCGTTGACTAAAGGCGCTAAAGCTGCTGTTGAAGCTGCTGGCGGTAAAGTCGAGGAGTAATCTCGAGTGTCTATGACTCCTAGTTCTACTGGTCATGTTAACATGATGAAAGGCCAGCCGTTTCATGTGAAATATCGTGAAATTATCCGTCGATTAATGTTTTTAATTGGCGCGTTATTGGTCTTTCGACTAGGAGCGCATATTCCGTTGCCGGGTATTGATAATGTAGCGCTGGCACGTTTTTTTAAAGCTAATGAAGGTACCTTCTTAGGTTTATTTAACATGTTTTCTGGCGGTGCATTAGAACGCATGTCGATTCTAGCGTTAGGGATCATGCCGTATATTTCTGCTTCGATTATCGTGCAGTTAATGTCGACAGTGATCCCTTCGTTAGAAGCTTTGAAAAAAGAAGGCGAGCAAGGCAAACGCAAGATTAATCAATATACACGTTATGGAACTTTATTCCTTGCGCTCGTGCAAGGGGTGGGGATGTGTGCTGGTCTCATTAGTCAGGGTATTACTTTGACTTCGGGATTGGCATTTTATGTTCCAGCGGTAACTTCATTGGTTGCTGGAACAATGTTCTTGATGTGGTTGGGGGAGCAAATTACTGAACGTGGTGTCGGTAATGGTATCTCAATGATCATTTTCGCAGGTATTGTGGCAGGCTTACCAAACTTGGTAATTCAGTCATTTACAACAGTGCAAAATGGTCAAGGTAGTTTAATTGGTTTAGCTGTATTTGGATTATTATCTTTAGCAGTTTTAGCTGCGATTGTGTTTATTGAAAAAGCACAACGTCGTATTCCAGTGAACTATGCTCAAAAACAGCAAGGGCGTCGTGTATTTACTGCACAGCAAACACATTTGCCATTGAAAATTAATATGGCAGGTGTAATCCCAGCAATTTTCGCAAGCTCATTGTTATTATTTCCAGCGAGTTTGGGGCAATGGCTAGGTAGTGCTGATCCTAATGCAGGGATTATTAAGCGTAGTCTGCAAGACTTGGCATTGGTGTTATCGCCTGGACAGCCGTTATATTTAATGCTCTTTGGTGCGTTAATTATTTTCTTCTGTTATTTCTATACCGCGCTTGTTTTTAGCCCGAAAGAAGTTTCAGAGAATTTGAAACGTAGCGGAGCGTATGTGCCTGGTATCCGCCCAGGTGAGCAAACGGCTCGTTATTTAGATCATATCCTTAACCGTTTGACGTTTATTGGTGCAATCTACATCACCGTTGTGTGCTTAATGCCAATGGTTTTACAAAGTTCATTTGGTATTCCATTCCATTTGGGTGGAACATCATTGCTTATTGTAGTTGTTGTAGTGATGGATTTTATGGCGCAACTTCAAGCGCATCTAACTTCGCATCAATATGATAATCAAACGTTAATGAGAAAAACGACTGCTCATCCTCAGGGATAAGCGCACTTAGAGGTTTCATCATGAAAGTACAAGCTTCTGTAAAGAAAATCTGTGGTAGCTGTAAAGTTATCCGTCGTAATGGGGTTATTCGCGTGATTTGTAGCGCAGAACCTCGTCATAAGCAGCGTCAAGGTTAATTTAATTAAGACCTGTTGATTTCAGTAGGCTAATTAGGTTATTATCCGCCCCTCAAGATTTTTGTGGGGCGGTTGATTATCTTGACTGCCTTTTTGGAGAAAATTGAATGGCTCGTATTGCCGGTGTAAACATTCCGGATAACAAGCATGCTGTTATCTCTCTCACGTATATTTTTGGTATCGGCCGCCACACTGCTAAGAATATCTTAGCTGCTGTAGGTATCACTGAGACTACAAAAATTCGTGAATTAGATGATGCTCAGCTTGATGCGATTCGTGCAGAAGTTGCTAAGGTTCCGACCGAAGGTGATTTACGTCGCGAAATTTCCATGAACATTAAACGTTTAATGGATTTAGGCTGCTACCGCGGTCTTCGTCATCGTCGCAGCTTGCCTGTTCGCGGACAACGCACCAAAACTAACGCACGTACCCGTAAAGGTCCGCGCAAACCGATTAAAAAGTAAGATTTCTGGAAGCTAAAAGATGGCTAAAGATACTCGCACACGCAAGAAGGTCACTCGTACCGTCTCTGAAGGTGTTGCACACATTCACGCGTCTTTTAATAACACCATTGTAACGATTACCGATCGTCAAGGTAATGCATTGGCTTGGGCTACCTCAGGTGGACAAGGCTTCCGTGGTTCACGTAAATCAACTCCGTTCGCTGCTCAGGTAGCTGCTGAAGTTGCTGGTAAAGCAGCTTTAGATTACGGTTTGAAAAACCTAGACGTCCTTGTAAAAGGTCCTGGTCCAGGTCGTGAGTCTGCGGTTCGTGCATTAGGCGCAGTGGGTTATAAGATTAACAGCATTACCGATGTGACTCCAATTCCTCACAACGGTTGCCGTCCACCTAAAAAACGTCGCGTGTAAGGAGAAACATTCATGGCTCGTTATATTGGTCCAAAATGCAAACTCTCTCGCCGCGAAGGGACAGACCTGCAACTTAAATCTGGCGTTAAACCATTTGACGTCAAAACAAAAAAAGCTAACAAAGCACCTGGTCAACATGGTCAGGCACGCGGTGGAAAGCAATCTGAGTACTCACTACAATTACGTGAAAAACAAAAAGTACGTCGTATGTACGGTGTGTTAGAGCGTCAATTTAGTAATTACTATAAAGAAGCAGCTCGTGTTAAAGGCGCAACAGGTGAAAACTTGTTGAAATTGCTTGAAAGCCGTCTTGATAACGTAGTTTATCGCATGGGTTTTGGTTCTACACGTGCAGAAGCTCGTCAGTTAGTAAGTCACCGTTCTATTACTTTAAATGGTCGTCGTGTAAACATTGCGTCTATTCAAGTTAAAGCGGGCGATGTAATTGCAGTGCATGAAGGCGCTAAACAACAATTGCGTATTAAAAACGCGATTGAATTAGCTGCTCAACGTGGTATTCCTGCTTGGATGGAAGTTGACCATTCTAAGTTAGAAGGTACGTTCAAAGCTGCTCCAGATCGTTCTGATTTACCTGCTGAAATCAACGAAAGCTTGATTGTAGAATTGTATTCTAAATAATCCTTGAGGTAGCAATAAATGACGCGTACTGCAAACGAGTTTCTAACTCCGCAAGCGATCAAGGTCGAAGCGGTGAGCGGGACCTCGGCAAAAGTGATTCTGGAACCTTTAGAGCGTGGCTTTGGTCATACTCTAGGTAATGCTTTACGTCGCATTCTATTGTCTTCTTTACCTGGCGCTGCTGTGGTTGAAGTAGAAATAGAAGGTGTCGAGCACGAGTACAGTACTTTAGAAGGCTTGCAGCAGGACATCGTCGAGCTCTTGCTGAACCTAAAAGGATTGTCTATTAAGCTGTTCGATCAAAACGAAGCATATTTAACATTAGAGAAGCAAGGTGCAGGTGACGTAACAGCAGCTGACCTTCGTTTACCTCATAATGTTGAAGTGGTTAACCCTGATCATTTAATTGGTACTTTGAGTTCTAGCGGTTCATTAAAAATGCGCCTTAAAGTTGCTCAAGGTCGTGGCTACGAAACTTCTGATTCACGCTTCCCAGAAGGCGAAACTCGCCCTGTAGGTCGTTTACAATTAGATGCTTCATATAGCCCGATTAAACGTGTTTCTTATACCGTTGAAAATGCGCGTGTAGAACAACGTACTGATCTTGACAAGCTAGTGATCGATCTTGAAACAAACGGTACTGTTGATCCAGAAGAAGCAATCCGCAAAGCGGCAACAATCTTGCAACAACAAATTGCAATCTTTGTTGATCTTCAGAAAGATCAAACTCCAGTTGCTCAAGAACCTCGCGAAGAAGTTGATCCAATTTTGCTTCGTCCAGTAGATGATCTCGAGCTAACTGTTCGTTCTGCTAACTGTTTGAAGGCAGAAAATATTTACTACATTGGTGATCTTGTTCAACGTACTGAAGTTGAGTTGTTAAAAACTCCTAACTTAGGTAAAAAATCGTTAACTGAGATCAAAGATGTTTTGGCATCGAAAGGTTTACAACTCGGCATGCGTTTAGAGAACTGGCCACCTGCTAGTCTCCGTATGGATGACCGTTTTGCCTATCGTAGCCGTTAATTAAGTAGGACTATCACCATGCGTCATCGTAATAGTGGTGTGAAATTAGGCCGTACAAGCAGCCACCGTAAGGCGTTGTTCCAAAACTTAACAAATGCTTTAGTTGAGCATGAGTTAATTAAAACAACTTTGCCTAAAGCGAAAGAACTTCGCCGCGTTGCTGAGCCTTTAATCACTTTAGCTAAAAACGATACAGTAGCAAACCGTCGTTTAGCGTTTGCTCGTACTCGTTCTGCAGCAACTGTTGGTAAATTATTTACCGTTCTTGGCCCTCGTTACAAAGAGCGTAACGGCGGTTATCTACGTGTTCTTAAAGCGGGCTTCCGTGCAGGTGATGCTGCACCGATGGCTTACGTTGAACTCGTTGACCGTGAAGTAAAATAATACTTCTACGTGTAGAACAGTCAGTTGTTCCAAAAAAGGTCGGTGTAATAACCGACCTTTTTTATTGTTTAAGGTTAAGGACATTGTATTCAAATGTATTGAAAGAGTATTAAGTTAAGCAATTATGTTTAAATTATTCCTTTCAATTGGCGGCAAGTAGATCAAGAAACCTTGAATAATTTGGTCTGAATATTCTTCTGAGTACGCTATTCTGTAGTTTGTTTCTATCTCAACAGGAATAATTTCTCCAGCCAGGCTACTATCTTCCGTATATTCAAGATAGTGTCTATCACCTTCAAAATGAAAGTTATATTGTACTTTGACTGAATCTAACCGATCTCCTATTCCTAACAAACCTAATAATTTTCCTTGATATCCTTCGCCTACATAGATGAATTCTAGTCTATTTGTATTTGCATTGAATGTTAGCGTAATGCTTTTATTCCAATAACAACATATTTCACTAATAGGATGTCCACTTGGCTGTACTAAATTTCGGTGTAAAACTAGCCATTTATTTTGCTCATAAGATAAGTTGTCTGATTCTTCATAATCATGAATGATTTGAAAATCTCAAACTGCTTTAAAGGTGTTGAAATTTAACCCTAATGCAATTCCTGCAGCAGATTGAGCTGGTATAATTTCAGCAAATAAATTCGGAATCAATGGTACACACTCTTCACGGTTTGTTTATAGGATTATTCGCTTTCAAAACAATGTATATGAGCTATTTAAGCTTCCTATTTACATTAAAACTTTATTATAAATTGTCTTTACAATTGATGTGCTTAATTTATTTTATGTTCTATAAATATTAATTAGTTAACTTAGTTTTTTATATTAAAGTAAGGATGTGTTCTTAATTTCGAGTTTCCGAAAATAGCAAATCCAAGCAAAAATCTCAGGATTTTTTTACCCTCTTTTTTTTCAAAATGTCCCGAACTGATATAAAAAAACCGATGAATGACTAAACTTGACATTGTGTATTGTCAAATTTGTGCTTTAATAAAGACATGGTTTATACAGGGTATAAAAAAAATGGAAAAGCAAGTTGATGTATTAATTATTGGTGCAGGTATCTCTGGGATTGGGTTAGCTGTGCATCTTTCTAAGAACTGTCCGCAACGCCAATTTGAAATTTTAGAGCGTCGTGATAGCTTTGGTGGGACTTGGGATTTATTCCGTTATCCTGGTATTCGTTCGGATTCAGACATGTCTACTTTTGGTTTTAACTTTAAACCATGGGCAAAAGAAAAAGTTTTAGCAAGTGGTCCTGAAATTAAAGGTTATTTAGGTGAAGTGATCACTGAAAATAAATTAAAAGAGAAAATTCACTTTGGTCATCGTGTACTTTCTGCAAACTATGATTCTGCTAAGAAAAAGTGGTTGGTTGAAATTGAAGACAACAACAAGAAAAAGCAGACTTGGTCAGCTAATTTTGTGATGGGATGTACTGGTTACTATAATTACGACCAAGGTTATGCACCACAATTCCCAGATCAAGATAAATTTAAAGGACAATTTATCCATCCACAACACTGGCCTGAGAATTTAGATTATAAAGGCAAAAAAGTTGTAATTATCGGTAGTGGTGCAACAGCCATTACACTTGTTCCTTCGATGGTGAAAGGTGGGGCAGGTCATGTAACCATGTTGCAACGTTCACCAACTTATATCGCAACAGTGCCTTCAATTGACTTTATTTATGAAAAGACACGTCGATTTATGTCTGAAGAAACAGCATATAAATTTACTCGTGCTCGTAATATCGGCATGCAGCGTGCAATTTATGCATTAGCACAAAAGCATCCTAAGACTGTTCGTCGTTTGCTGTTGAAAGGAATCGAGTTGCAGTTAAAAGGTAAAGTGGATATGAAACACTTTACTCCAAGCTATAACCCATGGGATCAGCGTTTGTGTGTCGTTCCTGATGGTGATTTATTCAAAGCTTTACGCGAAGGTCAAGCAAGTATTGAAACAGATCAAATTGAAAAATTCACCGCAAATGGTATTCAGTTAAAATCTGGTAAACACTTAGAAGCAGATATTGTGATCTCAGCAACTGGTTTAGAGATCCAAATCTTGGGTGGTGTACAAGGTTCAATCGATGGTAAGCCACTTAATACTTCAAAACACATGTTGTATCAAGGTGTGATGGTGAGTGATGTGCCGAATATGGCAATGATTATTGGTTATATCAATGCTTCTTGGACATTAAAAGTTGATATCGCAGCTGATTATATTTGCCGCTTGATTAATCATATGGATAAGAATGGCTATGATGAAGTGATTGCTCATGCTGACCCAAGTCAATTTGAACAGGATACCATTATGGGTAAATTGTCTTCTGGTTATATCGCACGTGCAGCAGATGTTATGCCAAAACAAGGTAAGCAAGCACCTTGGAAAATTACCAATAACTATCTTGCAGATCGTAAAGATCTAAAAGATGCTAAGTTTAACGATGGCGTATTGCAATTCCATAAACGTGGTGAGCAAGCGGATCGTAAGCCTAAATTAGTTTCATAAATTTTTTGTTTGATAAAAAAACCTATGTTAATACATAGGTTTTTTTATTCCAAAATTTTAATTTCTGTTAAGAATTCGAGTATATTGATTCAAAATTTAAATAACGATCAAGGAAGAAATCATGAGGTTAGGCTTGCTTTTAATAACTTTAATGTTAAGCACAGCGACTTTTGCAGAAGATATTAAAAAGAAAGAGACCGTTGCACAGAAGCTGGTATCCATGGACGGCACTGAGCAAGGTTTACAGAATACTGATAAAATGATTATTGAGCAAATTCGTATGCGACTGCCTAAAGATATTCCTGAGCAGTTTTATGTGGATTTGGGTAAGAATTTGAATAGCGAAAAACGAAAGCAGTTTATTGTTCAACGTTATGTGGAAACTTTTAATCAAAAAGAATTAGAAGCAGCGTTGAAATTCTATGAATCTGCTGAGGGAAAGGCTTGGGCGAAGAAAGCAAGTGATATTGGTGGCGAGATTGCTCATTTCACAACACAAGATGCTCGAGCAGCACTGAATACTACGATGCAACAACATGCTGATCATGCCACTATAAAGAAAATCATGATGCGTATGAATGCGCAAGATGCACAACACTCAGAAAAAACAGAACAGAAGTGATTTAAAAAGGGATAGCATTATGGATAGTGCTATCCCTTTAGATCTTATTATAGGGTGCGAGAAATCAGCTCTTTCATGATTTCATTGGTTCCAGCATAAATACGGTTTGCACGGTTGTCGATGTAGGCACGTGCGATTGGGTATTCAAGCATATAACCGTATCCGCCATGCAATTGTAAGCATTCATCTACAACTTTAGAGAACATGTCTGAAATTTTGTATTTGGCAGCCGCAGCAGCATCGACACCTAGACTTTCTTCTAACTGTAATTCCATGCAACGATCTAAATAGGTACGACAGAAATCAATTTCAGTTCTTAGTTCAGCTAGTTTAAAGCGAGTATTTTGGAAAGTCCCAATTGGTTTTCCAAATGCTTTACGGTCTTTAGTATATTGAACTGTATGTGCAAAAGCTGCCTCAGCACCTGCTTGGCAAATAATCGCAACTAACATACGTTCCCATGCTAATTCTTTCATGAGCATGATAAAGCCCATGCCTTCCATACCTAGTAAATTTTCTTTTGGTACGCGGACGTTGTCAAAGAAGAGTTCGCATGTATCTTGTCCTTTCATTCCAATTTTGTTTAAAGGTTTACCTTTACTAAAACCTGCACGATCTGCTTCGACAATAATTAATGAAAGATTGGCTGAACCTTTGTCGCTGTTACCTGTTTTACAAACTACAATTGCCATATCGCAAAGATAGCCATTGGTAATGAAAATTTTAGAACCATTGATAACGTATTCATCACCATCAAGTACAGCCGTCGTACGAACAGCTTGCAAATCTGAACCTGTACCTGGTTCTGTCATAGCAATAGCCGTAACCGTTTCGCCTGATGCCATTTTTGGCAACCATTTTTGCTTCTGATCTTCATTACCAAAATTATTAATGTAATTAGCAACGATATCTGAATGCAAAGAAAAACCTGTGCTTGAGTCCATCGCATATGCTTGTTCTTCAATCAGAATCATACTGTAGAGTCGATCCACACCTGAGCCACCATATTCTTCAGGCATCGTTGTGCATAACAAACCTAGCGCACCTGCTTTGTTCCATAAATCGCGATCTACATGCTGCTGTTTCTCATACTTTTCGATATTTGGAACAACTTCTTTTTCGTAGAACTTACGAACAGTTTCACGGAATGCCTCATGGTCTGGAGTAAAAAGTTTACGTGGAAGCATGTTTGGAATTGGACGAATTGCACCTGATTGCATTTGTTATTTTTTCCCTAGTTCATTGGATTAAATGATCATCATGAAGATACAAGAAAGCTGAATTATTCAACAATGTGATCAATGCTCATTTTGATTGATGTATTTGGTCACCTTATAAAAATCTATGCGCAGATAAAACTGGATCAGGTACACTATGCTGTCTTTGTTGCAAGTGGAATAAGTAATGTCTGATGAAATGACACTGGAAGAGCGCAAGGTGATTTATCGTGCACGTCGTGGGTTAAAAGAAATTGATGTGTACTTTGACCCTTATGTTAAACAATATTATTTGACTGCAGACCCAACAGAAAAAGCATTATTTGCAGAGTTGGTGGATCAAGAAGATCCTGATTTGTTGGATTGGTTTATGGAAGTGGGTGAGCCACCACGTGCAGAGTTAAAAGCGTTTATTTTAAAATTAAAAAAATATGTACACGGCTAAACGTATTTTTGAGCTGCAATCTAGTCGATTTTCGCTAGGATTGCAGCTGTTTTGTTTTTTGGGTATCAATATCCTACTTTATCAATTATTGTCAGCTTTTTTATGGTTAGTGTGCTTGTTGATTATGGGATGGGCGGGCTGGTCGGCATTAAACAAACCGAAAATAAATCAAATTGAGTATCTCTGTGACGATGATTGGTCGATTCGTTTTGATGGAGTAGAGCTTAATATCGAGCAAGGAAAATTACTCAAAATTGTTGATCATCATTTATATATTGTGCTGCATTTTTCTAATATTGAATCAAAAACATGTGTAATTTGGTGGGATCAATTGTCTTTAAATCAATGGAAAATGCTTAAATTACTCTCAAAACTTGCATAATTGTTAGACAAGTCTACATTTGTATAATTAAATTAATTTAATATAAATCATTTAGATAGTGTTTTTTTACTCAACTTTAAAAACAATTGTTAGATTAAATACTCTAAAAAATAATGAAAATGATGATTGTCAGACAATCTGAGCATCAAGATCGCTACCTTTTCGCTAAAGTACAAACACCAACGTAAAGTGTGGTGGAGGTCCTAAAATGATGGAAATTCCAACATGGTCGTTTCTGGTGATTGCAATCGTTTTTGCAATTGTAATAGGAAGAGCAGGAACTTTACTCAGGGAACTTCTTGAATCACATCAACGTAATGTTGCAGTGACCAAGAGAAAGAGATTGAAGGTGTCATCAATATATCACAATCCCGTGAATGCTGATGTCGAACGTCGATCTAGTATCTATCAAAAGTAGATACAAAAAGTGTAGGAGGTCTCTATGGAGATTTCAATGTGGATGTTTCTAGTAATTGCAGTCGTTATGGCGATTGTTATAGGAAGAGCTGGAACATTACTCAAGGATTATTTGCAACAAAACTAAAATATAAAAGAGTTTCACGTTTTAACCAGTTAATAAGTAGCATGTGCTGAACCGTCGCAATGCTACTTTTTTTTGCCTGAAATTTTTAGATCTTCAATTCTCTGTCAATTCTCTTTTCTGTGACTTGTGTCAAAATGTCCACGTTAAAATTAGAGCAATTACTCTTGAATTCAAGTATTGCATCTGATAAGGTACATCTAAAAGGAAAAACAAATTAATTAGAGGACAGGAAGAATGTCTAAACTCCACAAAATTGGACAGGGTGTGGCGGTTGCTTTGGTTACAACTTCAATGTTATCAGGGTGTTCATATGTCATTAAAACTGGTGCAAATGTCGCGTTAGGATTCAGTGAAAAACATATCGTACCACCAATTTTAGCAATGGAAGATGCTGAAATGGTATGTAATTCAGGAAATGCATTAACTCCTGCAATTATGTCAACCAAAGATATGGGTGCCGACCCGACTCGAATGGCTGTTTTATTGTATACTGCCGCGGGTATTTGTGCCGAAAATCAAGCGCTTGAGGCTGAATTGCGTTATTTGCGTGCTTCTAAAGCGGGTCAAGTGACTGAAGCTCAAGATGCTCGTATTGAGCAAAAACGTTGGGCTGGTATTGCAGCAGAACGTCAATATGCAAGCTACAAGCTTTTCGCAAATCGTTGGGAAACTAAATATAAGTATAAATTAGGCGATTCATGTCCAACTATGCGTAATGATTTAGATCAAACCGTATATTTATTGGGTATGGTGAATGGTCTACAAGCGATGACCAATGATATTAACTCTGGTGGTGCAATCAATGTACCGAAAGATATTGCGGGTATTGTAGAACGTGGTATGGCATGTCTAGATAATGAAAAGTTCTGGGGCGCTCCAATGGCGACTCGTGCTGTGATTTGGACATTATTACCAGGTGCTGGTGATGGTAAACCTGAACCTTATGCAACGATGAAAGAATCGATGCAAATTGGTGAGAAAAAAGGTGTTCGCTTAGCACATGCACTTTATGCTGTTGCTGCACAAGCAAGTGGTGATGATGCAAAACTTAGAGATGCATTCCGTTCATATGCTGCTGCAACAGGGGAAGATAAACCTGCAAACCCTCAATTTAGATTAATTGACAAAATGGCAGGTCTAATGGTTCGTGGAATTGCGGATCGTTACTGGACAGAAAATACTGGCATACGTGCTACCGATGAAGGTCTATCAACATTCTGGGATGATAAACAAGAAAGTTCTTCAGAATTAGATGAGCTATTTGATGGTGGTGGGGATGGTGCATCTGCTCCTGCAGAAGAGACCCCAGCTCAGTAACCTAGATTAAACGACCTTTTACATTATTTAAGTACATTACTGATTAATGTTGAATGTAAAAGGTTCGTTTTAAAAGAGGGGTACGTAAATGAAAGATCAAATATGGATACGGAAAGTCATATTGATCGCAGTATGTATTTCGATCTCTGCAAGTCTGCAAGTTTTTGCTGATCATTTCATCTATTGGAAGCCTAGTGTACTGGTCGAAGTCTGGCGTTTATGGACAGCCCATTGGGTACATGTTGGATGGATGCATTTCTTTTTGAATATGCTTGCATTTGCTTGTTTACCTTTTATTTTTCCACATGCGCGTAATAGACATCTAGTTTGGTTGTTATTACTGTTACCACCATTTATCAGCCTCATTTTTTATTTTTACTTTCCTTATATTGAAGCTTATGCAGGTTTATCAGGCGTATTGCATGGTCTTTATACAGCGGTAAGTTTGGTTTATCTAAAATATCCAAAGGAAAGAACATTCGCAATTTTAGTTTTAGTGCTCATATTTGCCAAACTTGTTTGGGAAAATACCTTTGGTCAAACAGGTACAGCACAATTAATAGGAAGTCCTGTACTAACAGAAGCACATTTGATTGGAGCAATTGGAGGTGTATTTTGTGGACTTGGTTATTTGCTATTAAAAAGGATTAAGAAATAAAAACATTAAGTCACTTTCATACAAACTTATCAACAACTTAGACGGTTTAAATAGGGATTGGTTATCAAGAGGGTGTTATTTCTCTATCAACCATATACATCGCATGATTCAACATCTTTGGATGGGTGTCGAGAACAATAAAGTGGAATAGACATGCAACATGATCAAGAGAAAAAATCTGGATTAGGTCTGCTCAGCCATATATGGACAGAGTGGATTTCGACCTTTGTCATACTTTTCTTGCTTCTAATGACATTGGTTATTGGAACAGGTGAGATGATTCATGGTCAGCTTTTACGTATGGGGGAGCGCCTTTATGGTGATCCTGATACTGGAATGCAATATTCATTTCTACGTGCTGAACCAGAGAAACCAACCTGTGACAGAAATCCAAATATAGATGCACAAGTTCAAGAGCAGATGAAAATCAATGCTGCTGATGAGTTTGCAAGTATGTTTGGTGTAGCTTCTGAGGCAGATGTTCGAGCTTCGCTGATAGCGGCTCAGCAACAATGTGATGAGAAATACCAATTCTATGATAAGGCAATGAAGCATATCGAAGCCAATCCTGGTGTTCGTACTTATCGTAAAATTGAAACTAGTTTCTTTGGTATCTTTAAATTTGGTACAGAGAACCGTGCGTTATTCCTCGTTATTATGGTTGTATTTGCTGCAATAAGTGCAACATTGAAAGCGCATCACATTGGTTTACGTAGTCCTGCTACCAAAACTGATTTCCGTGTTTATGGTATTGCGATGTTGATGGGTAATGCATTACTCACATCATCTGTGATTAGCCAATATAAATCGGTCATGAATTCAGGTGTTCCGATCACACCAGAAATGAACGTGATTTATTGGTTGTGGATGATATTGTTTGGTGTGCTGACACTCATCAGTTTATTCCAACTGATCAAACCACCTACTGCAACTCGTGAAGGTGGTAATGTCGGTTTAGCCTTCCTCAGTATTCCTTTATATGCCTACATGGCGATTATTACAGGGGTTGCATTTACTTTCTTCATGGATTATCCAATGGGGCAAGGTATTTATCTGGGGCAGTTGGTTGAATTCTCGAATATTTTCTTGAATCTAGCATTGTTTATTTGGGCGGGTATGTTGCTCAAGCAAACACGTATTGTTGATTTATTCCTCAATATCTTGCGTCCTTGGAATCTGGCTCCAGAGACTTTAACTTGGTTAATCCTGATTGCAGCGGCATTACCAACAGCCTATACAGGTGCATCAGGTATTTTCGTTATCGCTGCGGGTGCGATTATTTATAAAGAAGTGTGGAATGCGGGTGGACGCCGTCAGTTTGCATTAGCTGCAACAGCATTGTCTGGCTCACTTGGTGTAGTTTTACGTCCATGCTTATTGATCGTAGTAGTCGCTTCACTAAACAAAGAAGTAACGACTGATTTGCTTTATAAATACGGGATGTACACATTCCTATTAACCTCAACCTTATTCTTGGTGATTGCATTATTCTTTGCAGAACAAAAATTCCGTATTGCACCATTTAAAGTTGCATTGCCTAAATCATTACGTGCGTTCGTACCTGTATCACCATATATCGTGATCTTTGTTTTGATTTGGTTATTCTACAAACATGCATTAGCAACTGATCTCAATGAATTTACTGCACCTGTAATGATGCCTGTGATTCTATTGATGATGGTATTGTTTGATAAGTTACGTAAAGAACCTGCACCGTTGGCGCCAGTTGGTCATTGGGACAGTACTTTGAATAGCTACACATTGCCTGCGGATGGTAGTCAACCTGCACCAAAAATTAATCCAGAAGATGACCCACGCAAACCAGAGCGTAACATCTCATTTGCTAAAGCATTGCATGCTTCTTCAAGTGAAACAGTAGGGCATATCGGTGCACTTGTGATTCTGATGGCGCTTTCAGTAAGTGTCGGTGGTTTCCTTGAGCAAATTCATATCATGGAAGCATTCCCACAAGATATTAATAATATTGTTGTCGTGATTACGTTGATTGTATTATTGATGATCTTCGTAGGTATGATTATGGATCCATTTGGTGCTGTGATTCTGATCACGGCTACAGTCGCACCTGTTGCATATCAATATGGTATTGATCCTGTTCATTTCTGGATGATTGCGCTTATTGGTTTTGAGTTGGGTTATGTCACACCTCCAGTTGCGTTAAACCATCTCTTGGCTCGACAATCGATTGGTGATGCAGAAGTGGCTGAAGCAGATGCAGAAGTTCGTCATTTGTCTTTCTACTATCGATATGAACGTTGGATATTGCCTTTATTGGTGATGGTACCTGCAATCTTAATTATTGCTTACGTTCCGTATTTCTTTAAATTGTTTGGTTGGTATAACTAAACTAACAATAAAAAAAGCACCTTCGGGTGCTTTTTTATTTCTCGAAATAGCTCATCAATTTTCTCTAAATAAGAAATTTGAATAAATTTGAGATAGTTAATCGTTTTAAATATTTTTGCCAAAGATTTTGCAAATCCAAGTAAACCAGTATGCTTAGACAGTAGGTTAAATGCTTTTAATATTTTTACGGTTAAAATTATTCTTTGTTTAAATTGATAAAAAAAACTTACAAAAAAGTGATTGCAGTCATTATTTTTTAGAAAACTTTGCTGCAAATTTAGGCGGTTTAAAAAGGGATTGGTTCCGAAGAGGGTAATTCATTTATCTATCAACCAAGGACAACGCATGATTCAACATCTTTGGATGGATGTTGAGAAAAAATAAACTGGAATACACATGCAAAATGATCAAGACAAAAAGTCTGGATTAGCTCGTTTGGGTTATATCTGGAATGATTGGATATCTACATTTATCATTCTTGCTTTGTTGCTAATGACTTTGCTTATTGGTACTGGCGAAATGATTCACGGTCAGATGCTCCGTATGGGTGAGCGTCTTTACGGTGATCAAACTACAGGAATGCAGTACTCGTATTTACGAGCTGAACCTGAAAAACCTTCTTGTGATCGACATCCTGACATCGAAGCACAAGTTCAAGCGCAAATGAAAGCAAATGCTGCGGATGAGTTCGCAAGCATGTTTGGTGCTGCTTCTGAAGCAGATGTTCGTGCTTCTTTAATGGGTGCACAGCAACAGTGTGAAGAGAAATATCAATTTTACGATAAAGCTATGAAGCATTTGGAAGCACATCCAAGCATTCGTACATATCGTCAAGTTGAAACATCTTTCTTCGGTATCTTTAAGGTTGGATCGGAAAACCAGACTGTTCTTTTATTAGTTATGGTCTTATTTACGTCGATTACAGCATCTTTGCGCTACCACCATATTGGTTTACGTGCGCCAAAAAGCAAAATTGATTATCGTGTTTACTCAACTTTGATGATCTTGGGTAATGGATTATTAAGTGCTTCTGTTTGGAGCCAATATCAGTCCTTACTCAATTCTGGTGTTGAAGTTACAGCTAAAACGATGGCGATTTCATGGTTATGGATTATTTTATTCGTAGTCATGACCATTATCAGTGTATTCCAATTATTCTTGGTCCCTAAAAATGCTCAAGAAAAAGGAAATGTTGGTTTAGCATTCTTAAGCGTACCTTTGTATGCCTATATGTCACTTGTGACAGGTATTGTTTTTACCTTCTTCATGGATTATCCAATGGGGCAAGGTATTTACCTCGGTATTTTGGTTGAATTCTCAGGGATTTTCTTAAACCTAGCATTGTTCATTTGGGCAGGTATGTTACTAACCCAAACGCGTGTCATGGATTTGTTCCTGAATATTTTACGTCCATGGAACTTGGCTCCAGAAACTTTAACTTGGTTAATCTTGATTGCAGCAGCGATTCCAACAGCATATACAGGTGCTTCTGGTATTTTCGTTATTGCAGCTGGTGCGATCATCTATAAAGAGGTTTGGAACTCTGGTGCACGTCGTCAATATGCCTTAGCGGTATCTGCAATGTCAGGTTCACTAGGTGTAGTGATCCGTCCTTGTTTACTTGTGATTTTGATTTCGATGCTTGATAGTCGTCATGTGACTTCAACAGAGTTATTTGATCACGGTATTTATGTCTTCTGGTTAACCGCATTTATTTTCTTAGGCGTTTCATTGATTCTTGCTGAAGAAAAATTCCGTGTGAATTCACCGAAAGTTGCTGTACCTGGTATGTTACGCGCGTGTATTCCTGTGATTCCTTATGTGATCATTGGTTTCGCCGTGGTGATGTTCTATAAGCTTGCTTTAGATACATCAATCAATGAATTTACAGCACCAATGATTCTTCCATTGGTATTAATCGCGATGATTTTGTTCGACAAATTATTTGCGGCTAAACATCCAGTACCAGTAACAGATCCTAAACATGAAGCTTTAGTTCGTGAGCATGAGAAAAAGTCTGAGTTCTTAAAGTCTCATGATCCACATGGCAGTAAAGGCTTTGGTTTTGGTGGTGCTTTACGTTTTGCAACATCAGAAACTGTAGGACATATTGGTGCATTAATCTTGTTGATGGCTCTGTCTGCAAGTGTTGGTGGTCTAATCGAACGTGCAGAAGTAGTTGAGTTATTGCCTACACACTTGGGTAATATCTATATTTCACTGGCATTTATTGCGCTTTTACTAGCAATTATTGGTATGACAACCGATCCATTCGGTGCGGTAATTCTTGTTGCTGCAACCATTGCTCCAGTGGCTTACGAGAATGGTATCCATCCAATTCACTTCTGGATGATCGTATTGGTTGCATTTGAGTTTGGTTATGTGACACCGCCTGTTGCGCTGAACCATTTGTTGACGCGACTCTCCGTCGGTGATGAAGAGGTTACGGCAGCTGATAAGGAAGCGAAAGAGAAATATACAAGTTTCTACTTCCGATATGAGCGTTGGTTATTACCTATTATCGTATTGTTCTCATCTTTAGTGTTGGTAACTTACGCACCATACATTTTCCAAATGTTTGGTTGGTATAAACACTAACTCTTATCTCCTAAAAAAGCACCTTCGGGTGCTTTTTTATTTGTGCTTTATTAGAGACTTTTTCTTTGCCTTTGACTCAAAGGACTACATAAAATAATTGCCAGTAATATTAATCCAAAACCGAATAAACTATAAAAATCAGGTGTTTCTTGCCATAGAAAGAAGCCCCAAACACCCGCAAAAATGATCGCCATATAGTTGACTGGTGCTATCTGTCCAGCTGGAGCAAGGCGATAAGCATGAGACATAAAAATTTGGCTTACATTCGCAAGTATTCCTGCTGCAATAAGAAAAAAAAGTTCTTTCAAAGCATATGGTCGCCAAACCCAAAACATCGGTATGGCTGAAAGTAAGGAGCCGATCAAGCAAAAATAAAACACGATACGTTCTGGAGGTTCAGTTTTGGTTAGTGCTCTTACGGTTACAAACGCCATTGATGCAAGTAGGCTAGATGCTATCCCTATCGCTGACACCCAATTCCACAATCCTTGATCAGGTTTTGCAACACAAAATACGCCTAAGAATCCTAATGCAGCTGCTATTAACATTGCTTTAGTAATACGTTCTTTTAAAAATAGCCAAGCAATCAGTGGAATAAAAATAGGTGAGGAATACGTAAATACCATGGCATTGGACAATTTCAAATGTGCAATCGCATAGAAAAAACCATACATTGCCGCAAGCCCAACCAGACTTCGCCAAGTATGCATCCACAATTTTTCTGTTTTAACAAAGCTTGTACCTTGTTTCATAATAAATGGTAGAAAAAGCATCAACCCAACGAAATTACGGAAAAAAACAATCGTGTAATTATCTACAGTTTGAGATGCGTATCTGATGCAGATTCCCATGATGGAGAAAAGAAAAGCCGAGATGGTCAGGCAGCTAATCGCTAAGAAGAGCTTACGATTAGGTTGATTCAGCGTCATAATCATTGTGAGTGCAAGGATGCAGCTTGTATTCTAAGCCTCTGCTGCCTTTAAAGAAATGTACGATTATTATTTTCGATTGAATTATATAAAGTAGAGAGGTTAAGACCTCACATTAAGGGATGAACTAAATCAAGCATGGCCAACAAATCATCGAAGACATTAAGGCTATAACCCATGTTAAAGCCTTATTTATTTATGATTTATTTTGTGCTGCAAGTTGAGCTTCAAGAAGCTTAATTTGATCTTCTTTCAGTTTTACTAAAGTATCAACATCAGTGTGTTGTTGCTTTAGCTCATTTTGCTGATCTTTAAGTTGTTGATGAATATCATCCAGTTTAGCAATTTCTTCTTTGGCTAAAGTGTCATTTGCAGGAATTGGATCTTTGATAATTGACTCTTCAACTAGTTGGATAGGTGCAGTAACTTCGCTTGCAGCTTGTACAGTTTCAGTCGTTTCGACTGGACGTGCTGACGGTGCAGCTTTACTAATCGTTGGCACCGTTGGTGTAACAGTTGCTTCATGATTTTTTTGAGATAGAAACCACTGTACTGCAAAAATCAGTACCACGACGATACTGATTCCACCGATGATCATCCATAATAATTTAGAGTTTTCATTTTGATACGAGGACATCATTTTTTAACCTTTCTAGTCAAAATGACGAGGCTTGAATTGTATCACCCCAATTTCATCTGGCTCAGCGGGTTCAGCTGGTTCTACGTGAGTAGGACGCTGTTCACTATAAGCACATTCGATACATTCAATCCATTCGTCATCCACAGTGATGATCTTAACCACACGATCTAAGGCTCCACATTTTGGGCATTTAGCACCCGCGATGAACTGTCTTTTCATGTCAGTTAATTACATCCTGTGAACAATAATGACGTAGTTTAAGCGGTTTTATGCGTATTCGTCCAACCTTGATGACGTAATAATGCATCTATTTTTGGTTCTCTTTTTCGGAAATTGCGAAACGCATCAAGTGCTGTATCTTTTCCGCCAACTGCTAGAATAAACTTTCTAAATTCTTTTCCAGTCTCGGTGTTAAAAATACCTTCATTTTCGAAACGATCAAAGGCGTCGCTCGCCAAAACTTCCGCCCATTTATAAGAATAATAACCTGCTGCATAACCGCCAGCGAAAATATGACTAAAGCTGTGTTGGAAACGGTTATAAGGAACAGTAGGAACAACCGCAAATTTAGCACGAATGTCATCTAATGTAGTTTGGATTTGCTCGCTGTTTAAAGCGGGTGTTTGACGGTGAATGTTTAAGTCAAACAGAGCGAATTCAATCTGACGCAGAGTTTGCATACCTGACTGGAAGAAACGTGCATTCAACAAAGCAGATAGCAATTCTTGCGGTAAAGTTTGCTTAGTTTCAGTATGTTCGCTGAGTACATCTAAACTTTCATTATCCCAAGCCCAAAATTCCATGAACTGGCTTGGTAATTCAACGGCATCCCATGCTACACCATGCGTACCTGCAACTGAGATATTATCCACTTCGGTCAGCATGTGATGTAAGCCATGACCAAATTCATGAAATAGTGTAATCACTTCATCATGAGTCAGTAGCGCAGGCTGATCGCCAATCGGTGGGGTAAAGTTACACACCATATAACAAATTGGTTTTTGTAGACCATTCGCATTTTGTACACGAGAACGGAAACCACTCATCCATGCGCCACCACGTTTGCCATTACGCGCATAAAGGTCGAAGTAGAAACCACCAACGACTTGACCTTGATCTTCAATTTCAAAATAACGAACATCATTCTGCCATACAGGAGCATGGCGCTCGATGATTTGAATACCATAAAGACGTTGAACGATTTGGAATAAACCATCCACAACTTTGGGTGCTGGGAAATACGGTTTAAGCGCTTCTTGAGACAAATTGAACTGTTGTTGTTTCAATTTTTCAGAATAGTAGGTTGCATCCCATGGTTTTAATTCTTCAACACAATCTTGTTGTGCAATTGCTTTCAGTTCAGCGATTTCAGCAAGGGCTGGTGTGCGGGCATGTTCGGCCAAGTCGACCAAAAACTTATCGACGGTATCAACATCAGGTGCCATTTTGCTAGCCAATGAATATTCAGCAAAATTATTGAAGCCAAGCAGTTGAGCCATTTCTTGACGCAAGCTCAGAATTTCTTCCATCACAGGGGTATTATCGAATTCAGTTTTTTCTGATTGTTCTGAGGCACGAGTCACGTAGGCTTTGTAGAGTTCCTCTCTAAGTTCTCGATCATCGGCATAGGTCATAATCGCAAAATAAGCAGGGAAGTCGAGTGTGGCAACGGCTTGCTCAAGCTCACGTTGTTGGCCGTATTGCTTTAATAATTCAACACTACTTTGTGGTAGGCCTTTGAGCTGTTCCTCGGTTAATGGTTTGAAGTAGGCTTGTGTTGCATCGAGTACATGGTTAGAAAAATCTGAAGATAATTGTGATAAACGTGCTGAGATTTCGGCATAACGTTTTTTGGCTTCGCCTTCAAGAGCAACGCCTGATAGTTTGAAATCACGTAAAGCGAGTTTAATTGCACTTTGTTGTGCTTCGCTCAGCGTTTGAAATACTGCACTATCATGAATATGTTGATAAGTTTGATACAACGCCGTGTGCTGTCCAAGCTGAGTGTAGTATTCGCTTAAACTTGGTAAAAGTGCCTGATACACCTCACGGGTTTCGGCATTGTTCATGACCGCATTGAGGTGTGACAAAATTCCCCATGATTCACTCATATTATTTTCAAGCTGATCGACTTCCGCCAAGGTTGCCAGTTGGTCTTCAGGAGCTTGTGGAACTTCTTTGAGTTGATTTAAGAAGTTTTGACCATTTTGAATAGTCTGTTCAATCTGTTGTTTTAATTCTGCAAGTTGAATTTGATCAAACTGGGGAGTGGGGAGTGTCGCTTGCTGTAGTGTCATTGTATTTTTGCCATATTCATCTTTAAACATAGTTATAGATGTAGGGCTTAGCGGGGGAGAAATCAAGTGTAACTATGCTTCATCTCTTATATCTAGATTCATTTTTTATTTATAAACGCCTGTATGTGGTTTAGGATTGTGGTTTAAAATATTGATAAGCAATTATAATTTAAAAGAAATTTTATCTGCGGTGTAAATGTCTTGATGAAAGCCGATTTCTTGCTAAACTCATGATCAAAGAAAATCTAACGAAGAATTTTTTGTAGCGCGATGCGTAACTAGATAGGTTAAACCTAATCATGAGATTAAAAAATATCAGTGTTTTGTTCTTAACTTTGTGTGTTTCTGCTCACTCCAGCGCTACGATAAACAATGCGGTATATGTGGGCTATAGGGGGATTGGAAGTCCATCTGCCAATAGTCCAGCTTCGACGTTGTTCTTTCTTGTGTGTGGTGCTGGGGCACTCTATGTCTACTATAAGTTATTCCTAAGCTGGTTTAAACGTAAGAAAAGTGGTGAAAAACCACAACGTTTATATGGCTTGGGAGATTGGGCAATCATGCTGGCGGTATTTGGGCTGTTAGCATTGTTTGCATCTGGACTCACTTTTGAAATACTGAGTACTTTTGGTGGGAAAGAATTGGTAGGGCAGATTTGGTATCTTGTCTTATTTGGCTTTTGGGGAGTACTCGTGTTTTTTGATAGAACTTAATTTAAGAAAAGCTGAAACTCTAAAACAGAAAGAGAGCCGAAGCTCTCTTATTTTATGAGTTATTCACTCTTTGCTTTTGCATTCGACTTTTTCTTTTTTATTTTTTTCTTTGCCTTTTCTTTATTTTCGGGCTTAGTCGAAGCTTTTTTAGCAGGTTTTTTAGTATAAGAACTTGGTTTGTTCTTATCCTTTTTCTTACGCACAGGCTTTTCACCATCTTCACTTACTTTGGATGCCGTTGGTGCCTTGCCAAAAACTTCTTCTGTAGTGGCTGCTCGAGTTGATGTTGTACGCGGTGCTTTTTGACGAATCACACGACCTAAATGAGTGAGTTGTTGTACCAATTGGAAGTCGATTTTACGTTCTTCCAAATTCACACCAGCCACTTGAATTTTTACTTCGTCACCGAGGCTAAATGACTGTCCACGATTCTGACCAATTAGACTTTGGCTAGCTTGATCATAGAGGAAATAATCTTCACCCAACTGGCTGACATGAATCATGCCATCTACATAGAGGTCTTTTAAGGTAACAAATAAACCAAATTCTGTTACTGCACTTATGATACCGACAAATTCATCACCTAAATGCTGTTGCATATAGTGGCATTTTAACCAGGTCGTGACACTGCGTGATGCTTCATCAGCACGACGTTCAGTTTGTGAGAAATGCTCACCCGCATCATCTAGTGCTGCACCTGAAAGAGGATAAGCCTTCTTATCTAAATAGGCTTTAATCGCACGATGCAATAATAAGTCAGGGTAACGACGAATTGGTGAAGTAAAGTGCGTATAGGCTTCGTATGCTAAACCGTAATGCCCAGAATTCTTGGCACCGTAATACGCTTGCATCATTGAGCGTAGTAACACGGCATGAATGCTTGGCGCATCTAGACGATCTTTGGTCGCTTCAATAACACGTTGATAATCAGCCTGAGTAGGTTGTTCTGGGAATGGTAAACCAAGTAATTTTACGAAATCACGAACTTTCTGGATACGTGAAAATTCAGGAGCCTCATGTACACGGTAGAGCATTGGGATGTCATGTTCTAAAGCATATTCCGCAGCAGCGACATTGGCTAATAACATACATTCTTCAATGAGCTTATGCGCATCATTACGTGAGCGAGGCAGGATTTCTTTGATTCCACCTAATTCATCAAAAGTCATGTAGGTTTCGATGGTTTCAAATTCCATCGCATGACGCTTAGCACGTAACTCTTTGAGGGTCTGATAAAGCTGGAAAAGAGTATTTAGTGATTTATGAATAGTTTTATCTTCAGGGATAGCATCGGTTACTCCCTCAAAATATCGACCAACTTGTGTGTAAGTCAGACGCGCCTTAGAATGCATTACCGCAGGATAGAATTCATAACCTGTCACTTTTCCAGCACGAGATAGCTTTAAGTCACAGACCATACATAGACGATCTACATGTGGATTTAAAGAACACAAACCATTTGATAATGCTTCAGGAAGCATCGGCAAGACAAAGTGAGGGAAATAAACTGAGGTGCCGCGTTCTTCTGCTTCTTCATTTAAAGGTGAATCTAAACGAACGTAATGGCTTACGTCAGCAATCGCAACAACCACACGATAACCACCACCTGAACGTTTTTCAGCATAGACAGCATCATCAAAGTCTCGTGCATCTTCACCATCAATAGTAACTAACGGTAAGTCACGTAAATCAACACGACCTTTAATATCTTGTTCTGAAGGTTCTTTAAAGCTTTCAGCTTCTTTGATTACAGCTTCAGAAAACTCATAAGGCAAGCCAAATTCTAAAATAGTCTGCGGAATGATAATCTCTGTATCCGCTTTATCTGCCATGGATTGAACGACATGACCTGTTGCCAATTCTTCACGGGTCGGGTAGTCATCAATCGCAACACGTAGCATATCGCCAACTTTGGCATTGGCATGCTCAATTAATTCTTTTTCTAAAGTAATCGGTTGGTGCTGATTCGGATTACTCGGTTGAATAAAGTATTCACCTTCATGCTCAGCGACTTTACCAATAATCTGTTTGACACGACGTTGTACAACTTCAGTAATAAAACCCCAAGGTTTACCTTTGCGATCAACTGAAGTCTGACGTACTTTAACGCGATCGCCGTTAAAAACGAGTCTTAATTCACGTTCAGGTAATAGCACATCATCGTGTCCAGCAATATTCGCTGTACCTAAACCTTTACTATTAATATAAACCGTTGCTTCGTGTGTTGGTAAATCTGTTGCAGGTTGATATTTAAAACCATCCTTCATGAGCTGACCATCACGTACCATTGCGCTTAAGCGATGATTTAACGCATCAATACTTTTTTGATCTGGTAGGTTGAAATGATCAACAAGTTCCGCATGAGATTTTGCAGTTTGTAATTGTTCTAATGTAGTTAAAATAAGAGTTCGGCTAGGAATAGGATTATCGTAACGTTCAGCTTCTGCTTTTGCTTCGGGATCAACCCAATTATTAGTCATATCGTTCCATTTCACATCTGGCAGATCACTTTAGCATAAGTCATCCAAACTTGGACTGCACGTCAAAGATTGCAAGATTCTGTTTATGTAAATGATCTAAATAAATAAAGAGAAGACTATCTTAACAAGCGTTGGACGAAAAAATGCTGAAAAAATACAGAAATTGTTTAAAAAATATTTGATTGATTTAAAAAAGATGAAAAAAACAGGATCATCCCTTGTGTAATGTGGTTTTAGTTTGTATTATTGCGCTCGTGTTACGGTGAGATGGGTGAGTGGCTGAAACCACATCCCTGCTAAGGATGCATACGGGTAACTGTATCGAGGGTTCGAATCCCTCTCTCACCGCCACTTTACTTAAGGCGCTCATAGCTCAGCTGGATAGAGCACTTGGCTACGAACTAAGGGGTCGGGAGTTCGAATCTCTCTGAGCGCACCAAGTAAAGATTAAAGTAACACATGCCGAAATAGGCACATAAGTAATGCGCTCATAGCTCAGCTGGATAGAGCACTTGGCTACGAACTAAGGGGTCGGGAGTTCGAATCTCTCTGAGCGCACCAACTTAAACAATTAACCGCTTAATCGCGGTTTTTTTGTGCCCAAATTTTGAAGATATTTATTTTACAGTATATTTAAATAACAAAAGCCGCTAATTATAGCGGCTTTTGTTTCAATTTAAGCTTTTAGAATAAGCTTAATGAATGGAAGAGATTGTCTGATAGATTAGTTAACGATGTTTGTGGAGTCACAGTTTCAGTTAATGGTGCAGTTGAAGTACTTGTATCCGTAACTGAAGTAAGTATAGATGTCGAACCTGTGATTGCAGTCAAGATACTATCAACACCGCCATCACAACCACAATCATCACCACTTTCAACACTTAAGCTAATCAAGCTACTAATACTTTCAAACGTACTATCGCTAAATATCGCAGTAGAACTTTCTTGAACACTATCAATTACAGAGTTACCACTACTGATAATCGTTTGTGTTGGTTCTGATACTCCGAGAATAATACTTTCACTATTAAGATCAAAACCAATATCACTACAGAATCCGTCAATCGCACCTGTGATTGGATCTAGAGAATCACCGTTCAGGCTTTCACTGATTGTTTCTGTAAGATTTGTGATCTCACCTAATGCTCCACCATTCAAATCACCTGTGATGCTACCAAGTAAATCTGTAATCGTGCTCAATGATTCATCAGTGTTTGTGAATTCACTTACAGTTTCTGTGATCATTTCGAGAGGAGAACCATCAGTACCGCCCGTGATGGTATCAATCACGCCAGTTACAGGGTTATCACCTAAGTCACCACCTGTGAAACCTTCGATTGCATCAGTGACCATTTCAAGAGGAGAGCCGTCAGTACCGCCAGTGATGGTATCAATCACGCCATTTACAGGGTTATCACCTAAGTCACCACCTGTGAATCCTTCGATTGCATCAGTCACCATTTCAAGAGGCGAACCGTCAGTACCGCCAGTGATGGTATCAATCACGCCAGTTACAGGGTTATCACCAAGATCACCACCGGTGAAACCTTCGATCGCATCAGTCACCATTTCAAGAGGCGAACCATCAGTACCGCCCGTGATGGTATCAATCACGCCAGTCACAGGGTTATCACCTAAATCACCACCTGTGAAACCATCGATTGCATCAGTGATCATTTCAAGCGGAGTACCATCAGCCAGATCACCTAAATTGCCAAGATCTTCACCGATATGTTGAACAATCTCAGTCGCAGTCGAACCATTGGTAATTAAGGTATCAATCACACCTGTAGCAGAATCCATCGCACCATCAAAATCAGCGCCAGCGAGATCAGAGATCGTTTCTAAAGAACCATTCACAGTATCGCGAGAAGTTTCAAAAGTAAGCGTACCTAGATCAGCTAAATCACCAACAGGATGTTCAGACTCAGGGAATGCACCAATGATCGTGCCAGCAACAGTATCAATACCTGTATTGATGATCTCAGTTTTTAAGCTTTCAACGCCCTGAACCACATCAATACCTTGTTGAACAATACCCGTTACAGGGTTATCACCTAAGTCACCACTTGTGAATCCTTCGATTGCATCAGTGACCATTTCAAGAGGCGAACCATCAGTACCGCCCGTGATGGTATCAATCACGCCAGTTACAGGGTTATCACCTAAGTCACCACCCGTGAAACCTTCGATTGCATCGGTCACCATTTCAAGAGGCGAACCATCAGTACCACCCGTGATGGTATCAATCACGCCAGTCACAGGGTTATCACCTAAATCACCACCTGTGAAGCCATCGATTACATCAGTGACCATTTCAAGAGGAGAACCGTCAGTACCGCCCGTGATGGTATCAATCACACCAGTTACAGGGTTATCACCTAAGTCTCCACCAGTGAATCCTTCGATCGCATCAGTGACCATTTCAAGTGGAGAACCATCAGCCAGATCACCTAAATTGCCAATCTCTTCACCGATATGTTGAACAATCTCAGTCGCAGTCGAACTGTTGGTAATTAAGGTATCGATTACACCTGTAGCAGAATCCATCGCACCATCAAAATCAGCGCCAGCGAGATCAGAGATCGTTTCTAAAGAACCATTCACAGTATCGCGAGAAGTTTCAAAAGTAAGCGTACCTAGATCAGCTAAATCACCAACAGGATGTTCAGACTCAGGGAATGCACCAATGATCGTGCCAGCAACAGTATCAATACCTGTATTGATGATTTCAGTTTTTAAGCTTTCAACGCCCTGAACCACATCAATACCTTGTTGAACAATACCTGTTACAGGGTTATCACCAAGATCACCACCGGTGAAACCTTCGATTGCATCAGTTACCATTTCAAGAGGCGAACCGTCAGTACCGCCCGTGATGGTATCAATCACACCAGTTACAGGGTTATCACCTAAGTCACCACCTGTGAATCCTTCGATTGCATCAGTGACCATTTCAAGAGGCGAACCATCAGTACCGCCCGTGATGGTATCAATCACGCCAGTTACAGGGTTATCACCTAAGTCACCACCCGTGAAACCTTCGATTGCATCGGTCACCATTTCAAGAGGAGAACCGTCAGTACCACCAGTGATGGTATCAATCACGCCAGTTACAGGGTTGTCACCTAAGTCACCACCAGTGAATCCTTCGATTGCATCAGTCACCATTTCAAGAGGTGAACCATCGGTACCACCAGTGATGGTATCAATCACGCCAGTCACAGGGTTATCACCTAAATCACCACCAGTGAAACCTTCGATTGCATCAGTCACCATTTCAAGAGGAGAACCGTCAGTACCGCCCGTGATGGTATCAATCACGCCAGTTACAGGGTTATCACCCAAATCACCACCTGTGAAACCTTCGATTGCATCAGTGACCATTTCAAGAGGAGAACCGTCAGTACCGCCAGTAATGGTATCAATCACGCCAGTAACAGGGTTGTCACCAAGATCACCACCTGTGAAACCTTCGATTGCATCAGTCACCATTTCAAGAGGTGAGCCATCAGCAAGATCACCTAAATTGCCAAGATCTTCACCGATATGTTGAACAATCTCAGTCGCAGTCGAACCATTGGTAATTAAGGTATCGATCACACCTGTAGCAGAATCCATCGCACCATCAAAATCAGCGCCAGCGAGATCAGAGATCGTTTCTAAAGAAC
>NZ_JBPKBJ010000008.1:0-82437 GCF_051390655.1 Acinetobacter sp. P1(2025) | reverse complement strand
CGCTACGATTAGAAGATGGAGAACTTTTACTTGTTGTTTCTCCTATGTTTAATGCTTCTGCTATTCGTGATTATGCATTACGCTGGGAAATCGAAACCTTATTTAGTTGTCTCTAAGGACGTGGATTCAATCTTGAAAATACTCGTTTAACAGACCCTAGACGAGTTAAGAAATTGATAGCAGTGCTAGCTATCGGTTTCTGTTGGTGCTATTTAACAGGTGAATGGCAACATGATCGAAAAAAAGCGATAAAAATAAAGAAGCATGGACGACTTTCAATAAGTTTATTTAGCTACGGTTTGGACTATGTTCAAATGGTTATTCTACGTTTGATTGGTTTTGGAAAAAAAGAAGAATTTAAGAAAGTGCTCGCAATTTTAAGAAAGAAAAAGCCTGATAGGACAAGGACCCTATGAAATTTGTCGTGTACAGAGCAAAATATTATAAGTTGACTGTAGCGTTCAATATAATTTAAACCGTTTGCAATCATTTGAATAAATCATCATATAGCTATTTGGCTTTTAATTTATCTTTTGGTAATTTTAAGTATCTGTAAATTATTTTTTTTCTTATTTTAAAAAGTTTTTTTGTGATGTGCTTGTGTAATGAATGGTAGTTATTTAAGCAAATCAGTCTTTAATCAGTACAATCAAAATTCACTCTTTTTTCACTTATCGCCATCTAAGTTCAAACATGAAGTAATTCAAATAAATCAATTTTCTCAGTTCAAGTTGCAGGCAAAGGAGTAACCATGACTCTATTATTGATATTGCTTAGCTTGTTGATTCAGTTTGTTTTGTTGTGGGCTGTATTTTATTTCGAACTAAATCGCACGATTGGTAGTTTTTTATCAATTACTATCGCTATTTTATCTAGTGTATTTATCACACCTTGGAGTTTATTGATTGGCTTACCAATAATTCTCGCGAGTGTGATTCTTCTCCTCCCTCCATTACGTGAAGCATTCATCAGTCGTCCTGCATATAAAGCCTTGTCAAAAGCAATGCCGTCGATGAGTACGACAGAAAGAGAAGCCCTAGAAGCAGGAACCAGTTGGTGGGAAAAAGAACTGTTTATGGGTTCTCCTGATTGGAATAAATTTGATGATTATCCTTATCCGACATTGTCAGCTGAAGAACAGTCCTTTTTAGACAACGAAGTTCAGCAGCTATGCGCCATGCTCGATGAATGGAAAATTCATCATCAAGATAAAGATTTACCTCCTGAAGTATGGCAATTCATCAAGGATAAAGGTTTCTTAGGTCTTATTATTCCAAAATCTTTTGGTGGCAAAGAATTTAGCCCATTTGCGCAAAGTCGTATTATGAGCAAGATTGCATCACGCTCTTTAACTGCAGCTGTGAGTTGTATGGTTCCTAACTCTTTAGGACCAGGAGAGCTTTTATTGCATTATGGAACGACTGAACAGAAACAACGTTACTTACCAGGTCTTGCGGATGGTACAGAAATTCCATGTTTTGGCTTAACAAGTCCTGAAGCAGGGTCAGATGCTGGTGCAATTCCAGATACAGGTGTGGTTTGTTATGGCCAGTATCAAGGTCAGGATGTGCTTGGATTAAAAATGAATTTTTCTAAGCGCTGGATCACATTAGCACCAATTGCGACTGTGATTGGATTGGCTTTTAAACTGTATGATCCTGATGGTTTACTGGGTGATAAATCCAAAACCGAATATGGCATCACCTGTGCATTAATTCCTGCAAATCATGAAGGAATTAAAATTGGTGCACGTCATAATCCAGGTGCGCCGTTTATGAATGGTACAGTCGAAGGAACAGATGTATTTATTCCAATTGACTGGATCATCGGTGGACAAAAAAATGCTGGTAAAGGCTGGCGTATGTTGATGGAGTGTCTCGGTGTCGGACGTGGTATTTCATTACCAGCATTAGCTACAGCCGCTGGTGAGATGAGTTACTTATTGGTTGGGGCGTTTGCGAGTGTACGACAACAGTTCAAAGTTTCTGTCGGTAACTTTGAAGGTGTACAAGAAGCGACCAGTGATATTGCCAGTGATGCTTATATGTTAGAGGCATTTAGATACATGGTCACTTGTGGTTTGAATCAAGGTGGTACACCATCAGTTATGACCGCTATGGCGAAGTATTATGCAACAGAAACGATGAGAACTGTGATCAATCACGGGATGGATGTAGTCGGTGGACGTGCGATTCAGCTTGGTCCTCGTAACTTCTTGGCATTGACTTATCAATCTATCCCAGTAGCGATTACCGTTGAAGGTGCGAACATTTTAACTCGATCATTGATGATTTTTGGTCAAGGTTCTATGCGTTGCCATCCGTATTTGTTTGAAGAATTACAACTTCTGCAAGCAGAAGATAAATCAGCTGCTTTGAGACAATTCAACACGCTGTTGTTTAAGCATTTGGCTTATACCTTTAACCGTGGTGCGAGAGCTTTAGCTTATGGTATTACGGGTGGACCGAGTCATGCATCCAAGCAGTCTGATACTTTCACCAAACCGTATTATGTGATTATCAATCGCATGAGCACTGATTTTGCTCTAACGGCTGATATGGCTTTAGGTCTTTTAGCTGGAGATTTAAAACGTAAAGAAATGCTTTCAGGACGCTTGGCTGATATCCATTCATACTTATTTATCGCAACTTCGATTCTTAAATATTATGAAAGTGGTAAACGGACGGAAGCTGAGCAAAAACATGCTGAATTGGCATTAAACAAAGCTTTATTTAATGCACAAGAGGCTTTCTTTGGATTCTATGAAAACTTCCCAGTAAAAGTTGCAGCTAAATTAGTGAAATTGATCTGTTTCCCATTTGGACGTCCAGTCGCAAAACCAACAGATCATTTGAAACAAGAAGTAGCTCAATTGCTCTTACAGGAAAATGCTTTCCGTGAAGAATTGAAGAAGCATGTGTATTACACCACTGAAGTAACAGATGTGATGGGGCGTATGGAATCTACATTCCAGATGTTGCTCACTATGCAACCGTTGTGGGATAAGTTCAAACGCGCAGAATCAAAAGATAAGTTCAAAGGACTCAGCTTTGAAGAAAGAATCCATGATGCTGTGGCGATTGATTTTATTACTCCCGCAGAGGCAGATAAACTACTGAAATATAATGCTAAGCGTTATGACAGCATGTTAACGGATGTATTTGATCGTGAGCTGAAACAAGAACGACCTTTAGCAAATCCGCATCTGCCAAGTTAAGAATTTGTCATCCATCATAAGTAAAAGCGAGTTATTTTAAATAGCTCGCTTTTTTATTAGAGATTAAATTTTTTTCTATATCGCCATAAAGTTGTTCGACTCATATTGAGTTCTTTTGCAGCAAGATTCAGGTCATTTTGATGCTTAATCAAAACATCTCTAATTTTATTTTTATTGATTTTTTCTGGATAAACAGGCTTCTCTGATACCTGATTATGTAATTGTGATGAATGCAAATGAGTATCTATGATTTCATCTGGTAGATCAGCAACTTCAATTTCTGATTTTTCATTTGCCATGGTCAATGCATATAAAAGGGTGTTTTTTAGCTCACGGACATTTCCTGGCCAATCATAAGCAATCAAGGTTTTTAATGCTTCGTCGGATAGATGCGGTTGTGTGTGAAATACAAATTGCTGTTGACTCAAAATAAATTCAGCAATCAAAGGAATATCCTCTTTACGATCACGTAAAGGCGGAATAAAAATAGGGATAACTCTTAGGCGATATAATAAATCCTGACGGAAACGTCCTTGTTTCGCTTCTTCGCGTAAAGCTCGGTGGGTCGCGGTGATGATTCGTACATTGGCTTTAATAGATTTTTCACCACCCAAAGGTGTAAATTCACCTGTCTCGAGTACACGCAAAAGTTTGGCTTGTAACTCTAGTGGGATTTCAGCAATTTCATCTAAAAATAGTGTACCGCCAGCAGCTCGCTCGAAAACTCCTTTATGTTCACGAATAGCACCTGTGAAAGCACCTTTGACATGCCCAAACAATTCACTTTCTAAGATGTTTGCATTTAAAGCAGCGCAGTTGATTGCGATAAAAACTTTGCTTTTTCGCTGACTATGGTCATGGATGGCTTGTGCAACCAGTTCTTTGCCACTTCCAGACTCTCCACGAACTAAGACTGGAAATTCTGTAATTGCCACACGTTCAATAATTGAAAACATACGTTGCATTTCAGGAGATTGGCTATGAAATGTTTCAGACAAACTCTGACCACTATTTTCTTTTTTTGATGTTTCAGCCTGTTGCAATGGTTGAACTAAGTACAACTTTCCAGAGAAATCCTGATCTGAAACTTGGATATTGTGTTGGTGACATAAAAGCTCAATTGAAGCTGTGGCAGATTGCAGATGAATTTTCCCAGTTTCTAATAGGTTGTTTAGTATTTTTTGTTTAGTCAGTTGAGCAATAGAGGGATTAAAACGTGTTGATTTGAACTCATAAACTATAGCTGAGTTTGATTGATCAACAATAAACAGGGCGCAGTCTGTAATGAGTTGTTGTAAATACCCTAAGAAGTTTTCCAAATCTACTTGTTTTATAAAATCAATGGATTGATTCATATTGTTTCAGGTGTTGTTTTTTTGAATGTTTCATTGAAACATAAAATGAACTGATGGTGAAACATAAAATTAAGAAACTATTAAATAATATGTAATAATATATTGTTTTATTTGAATATAATAATTTGTGCATAGAATTGGCATCTTGTTTGCAATTTAAGAATATATAAATAATTACATCGAGATTGATCCACATGATATTTCATCAGTTTTTTGAAAATGAAAGTTCAACATATACCTATCTCATCGCATCTGAACAGACACGTGAAGCGGTACTGATTGATCCTGTTGCATCGGAAATTGAGCGTTATGCGGACATGCTTGAACAAAATAATTTGAAGCTGGTTTATAGCCTTGATACGCATGTGCATGCAGATCATGTAACGGCAGCAAATCTGTTACGTGAACGCTTTGGATGTAAAACAGTGTTACATCGCAACTCTGAAGTTGCATGTGGTGACATTTTTATATCTGACCGCAGTGCAATTCGCGTAGGGGAGATTTTAATTGAAGCTCGCTATACGCCTGGACATACAAACGCATGTACCAGTTATGTAGTGGACGGCATGGTATTTACGGGTGACGCATTGCTTATAGATGGGTGCGGGCGTACTGATTTCCAAGAAGGTGATGCGGCAACTTTGTATGACAGTATTCATCAACAGATATTCACTTTAGCTGATGAAACTATTGTTTATCCAGGTCATGACTACAAGGGGCGTTTGTCATCTACGGTTGGACAAGAGCGACTACATAACTCTCGATTGGGAGAAGGCAAAAGTAAGCAAGACTTCATTATTTTGATGGAAAACCTCAATCTTCCTTATCCAAAGAAAATTGATATTGCTTTACCTGCGAATAAAGCCTGCGGTCAATAATAGGAGAGAGTGGCATGCAATTAAAACAAGTGAATCAAGAATTTTATGTTGCAGATCAAATTTCTCAACTAGATGTGGCTGAACTTGGAAATAAAGGTATCAAAACAATTATTTGTAATCGTCCTGATGGTGAGGGGGCTGATCAACCTAATATCATTGAAATACAAGAAGTAGCATCTACTCACGGGATTCAAGTTGAGTATTTACCTGTGGTGAGTGGCCGTGTAACTGATGAGCAGGCTGAAGAGTTTAAATCAGTTTATCAAGCAGCTCAAAAGCCAATCTTGGCGTTTTGCCGAACAGGTACACGTTCAATCACGCTTTGGGGATTATCTCAGGTTTCTGGATTAAGTCTGGATCAAATGCTATTGGTGTCTAAAACTCTGGGTTATGACTTACAAGGTTTAGTTCCAAGAATCCTCAATCAACACCCGACACAATTAAATAACGTGCCTAAATTTTCGGTGGTGATCGTAGGTGGTGGAGCTGCTGGGATTTCAGTTGCTTCAAGCTTACTTTCACGAGAGCCAAATCTAGATATTGCTGTGATTGATCCAGCAGAAATTCATTACTATCAACCCGGTTGGACGATGGTCGGTGGTGGAATTTTTGCACCAGAAAAAACAGTTCGAACCATGGCGAGTTTGATACCCAAGCAAGTACAGTGGATAAAAGCTGCTGTGGCGGCCTTTGATCCAGACAATAAACAGGTGTTGTTAGAGGGCTGTAAGCCGATCAACTATGAAGTATTGGTGGTTTGCCCAGGTTTGAAGCTCAACTGGCACGGAATTGACGGTTTAGTTGAAACATTGGGCAAAAATGGTGTGACCTCGAATTATCGTTATGATCTAGCGCCGTATACATGGCAGTTAGTCAGTCAAATGAAACGTGGTAAGGCGATTTTCACTCAACCACCTATGCCGATCAAATGTGCTGGTGCGCCACAAAAAGCGATGTATCTATCTGCCGATTATTGGCAAAAACAAGGCGTATTGAAAGATATTCAAGTTGATTTCTTCAATACGGGTGCGGTGTTATTTGGTGTTGAAGCTTATGTGCCAGCATTGATGGAATATGTGAAACGCTATAACGCCAATCTGCACTTCAACCATCAGCTGGTAAAAGTTGATGGTGCAAACAAACGTGCATGGTTCAAGGTCAATCGAGGTGAAAGTACATCACTGTTAGAAACTGATTTTGACATGATTCATGTCGTTCCACCGCAACAAGCACCTGATTTTATTCGTGCAAGTAATTTAGTTGATGCAGCAGGTTGGGTGAGCGTTGATCAAAATACTTTGCAGCACAGTAAATATCCTTACATTTTTGCACTTGGAGATGTCATGAATGCTCCGAATGCGAAAACTGCTGCTGCAGCACGTAAACAAGCGCCAATTGTTGCAGTGAATGTTTTGCAGTACTTAAAAGGTAGTGATCAATTTGCTCAGTACGATGGTTATGGTTCATGTCCTTTGACTGTTGAGCGAGGCAAGATCGTTCTTGCAGAATTTGGCTATGGTGGGAAACTGCTACCGAGTTTTCCAAAGTGGTTCTTGGATGGTCAAAAACCTTCACGTATGGCATGGCTATTAAAAGAACAAATCCTACCCCCGATGTATTGGGATGGCATGTTAAAAGGGCATGAGTGGCTGGTAAAACCTAAACTGTAATTTATTCATTAGATCCAATAAATCATTAGCTTAGCTCTAATTTTAGAGCTGGGTTAGGTTTTTTCACACTTGAAAAAGTGTATCTCATTTTTCATGAGGTCCTTTATGGATATGTGGTTATTAGTATTGGAAGGTCTAGCAATTGGATGCTTGCTAGGATTAACAGGTGCGGGAGGAGGAATTTTAGCTGTTCCAGCACTGATGGCAAGTCAAGGATGGACCGTCTCACAAGCTGCACCTGTCGGACTGCTTGCAATTACACTTTCTGCATTTGTGGGGAGTGTACAAGGCTTATTGAAAAAAATCGTACGCTATAAAGCTGCAATATGGATTGCTTTGATTAGTATTCCATCGGCTAGATATGGCGTGCATTTATCTAACATCATCTCTCCCACATGGTTAAGCCTAGCTTTTAGTTTAGTGATGATGGTTGTTGCCTATCGAATTTTCTTCAATAAAGTTCATGATTTTGAAGATCCACCATGTAAGGTCAATCAGTCTACTGGAAAACTTATTTGGAATGTGAAAACAGCCAGTGTATTGGGTCTTATTGGTGTGGTTGCAGGTTTGTTGACTGGATTGCTTGGTGTCGGTGGTGGATTTGTCATAGTTCCAGCGCTGCGCAAAGCAACGGATCTCGATATGCGTAGTATAGTTGCAACGTCGTTAATGATCATTTTTCTGATTGGCGGTGTGAGCATTTCTATCCACGTACTCGATGGCTTCCAATATCCAGCTTCAGTAACGATCAGTTTTGTGGTTGCTTGCATTTTAGGGATGTTGGTCGGACGACGACTCATTAATTTGATTGATCTAAAAACAGTGCAGAAGATATTTGCAACTGTGGTAATTGGTGTCGCTGTTTACCTAATTTGGACAAGTCTTTCTGTACTATTTTTATAGAAAGTGTCATATTTAAAAAATGAAATTCTATGATTAGCCTATTTTTAGGAATAGGCTAATGAGTATAAATAAATTTTTGTTTTAAATGATTTTACACGATCATTTTGCTAATATTTTTTATATAATTGATCTTCACATAAATTTCATACCAAATTTTATAAAATCAAAATTACAAGAGAAATGGGTCAGGAAGAATCAATGTTTAAATTTTTTCTGCGATGGATAGACAGTTGGTCAACTACACAAACTTCTGAGACAAATGAGTCTGATACGTTTAAAACATATAAAGATACTAAAATTCAATGGTTGCGAATCCTTCCATTTATTTTTTTGCATATCGCATGTTTAGCCGTTTTCTGGGTCGGTGTATCTTGGTTTGCAGTCGCGTTTATGCTGTTTTTTTATTTTATTCGTATGTTTGCGATCACAGCATTCTTTCATCGTTATTTGTCACATAAAACATTTCAGACTTCTCGTCCTGTGCAATTTATATTTGTCTTGATTGGAACGATGAGTGCGCAACGTGGTCCTTTATGGTGGGCTGCTCATCATCGCTATCATCATCGTTTTACCGATACAGAGCATGATCCACACTCATCAGAGCATGGTTTTTGGTATAGCCATATCGGCTGGTTCCTAAATGAACAGAATTTCACAACGCGAAAGGAAGTCATCAAAGATTGGATCAAATTTCCAGAATTAGTTTGGTTAGACCGATTTAGTTTACCCGTTGTGTTACTGACTGCTTTATCAATCTATGGTTTGGGTGAGTGGTTAGCGGTTGCTTATCCAAGTCTAGGTACATCAGGTTTGCAATTGCTAGTTTGGGGTTTTGTGGTTTCAACAGTTTTGTTGATTCACGCAACTTTATGTATTAACTCGCTTGCTCACTTGTATGGAAGCCGAGATTTTGAGACTAATGACAATAGTCGAAATAACTTATTCCTTTCGATTATTACATTGGGCGAGGGTTGGCATAATAATCATCACTATTATGCAGGTAGCACGCGACAAGGTTTTTTCTGGTGGCAAATCGATATTACTTATTACATTTTAAAAATGATGTCTTTTTTAGGTCTCATTTGGGCGATCAAACCAGTACCTGAGCGCGTTTATGATGCGCACAAAACTCAAATACAAAATTTAAAAATGAACGCGAATAAAATTCAAAGTGAGAAGTCTTGATGAAGATTGCAATTGTAGGTTCAGGTATTTCAGGCATGTATGCCGCATGGAAATTATCACAGCAGCATCAAGTCACGATCTTTGAAAAAGAGAATTATTTCGGAGGGCATACTGACACCCACGATCTTTGGATTGATGAACAGAATGTTGCAGTAGATAGTGGGTTTATTGTATTTAATGACTATAACTATCCTTTATTTAGTGCAATGATTGCTGAACTTGGTGTCCAAGCACAGAATAGTGATATGAGTTTTTCTGTGAATAATCAGGTCACTGGACTACAGTACAATCCATCTAAAAAATGGTCATTATTGACTCGCCCGCAAAATTTTTTAAATAAGAACTTTCGATTGATGTTGTCTGATTTGATCAGGTTTTATCAGGAGAATAAAGATGTCGTCGTGGATCAATGTGATGCTGAGTTAAGTATTGAAGATTATTTAAATCGAAATGACTACTCTCAGGTCTTTAGAGAAGAACATCTCTATCCAATGTGTGGCGCACTATGGTCAAGTCCAGTTGATCAAGTTGGGAAGATACCCTACAAATTTGTGGTCAGTTTCTTTCAACATCATCGTATGTTGCAGTTGGCTGATCGACCACAATGGCAGACAGTAAAAGGTGGTTCAGCTTCTTATATACGAGCGATTCAAAAAACTTGCCCATCGATTATTTGGAAGAAAGCGCAAGTTCAACAAGTGATTCGTGGAAATGATTTAGTTCATATTGTCACGAATCAAGAACAAGAAACTTTTGATTGGGTTGTGTTTGCGAGTCATGCTGATGATACGTTACAGCTTATTCAAAATCCTTCGGCAGATGAGCGAGATGTATTAGGTTGTTTTGATTATCAAGATAACTTTATGGTGGTACATCGCGATACTTCGATTATGCCGAAGCGTCAATCTCAATGGGCGAGTTGGCATGTGCATGTCACTGCTCAAGAAAAACCTGAAAAAAATGGTAAAGTTCATCAAGTACACTATGGATTTACCTATTGGATGAACAGCTTGCAGAATCTACCTTGTAAAACGCAGGTATTTTCTACATTGAATCCGAATATGCCGATCGCGAATGATAAGATTTATGTCGAACGTCATTATCGACATCCTGTTTTTGATAAAAAAGCAATTGAGTCACAAGCGCGTTGGGAACTGATTAATGGTCAAAACCGCAGTTCATTTTGTGGAGCATATTGGGGGTGGGGCTTTCATGAAGATGGGGCGAGAAGTGCTCAGCGTGTAGTAGATAAGCTATTAGAACTTAAAGACTAATTTGGAGGTGATCACATGTTTGAAGATTCACTTTCCATAGCCAAAGCTCAGATTAGACATCGGCGCTTTCATCCCAAAGCACACGATTTTCAGTCTAGTTTGAGCTATTTATGCTTTGATCCAGATCGTATCGATCAAAACCTAGATCGTTCATGGTTTTGTTCAACTTCGCGTTGGAATATCTTAAATCTTTATGAAAATGATTTTCTAAAAGGCTATACAGGTTCGATCAGAGAACGAATTAAGAAAATCCTTTTGCAGCAAGTGGACACGATTTTATCGACTCAATCAGAAATTCGTGTGCTCGCATTGCCAAGAACTTTAGGATTTAGTTTTAATTCAGTCATCTTTTATTTTGTACTTAATCCTCAAAAACAACCTGTTTTCATATTGAGTGAAATCACCAATACCCCTTGGAATGAACGTAAAGTTTATGTGCATGACTGCCGTCAAAAATTAAAAGAGCACAGTCATTTCAAAAGTTATGAGTTCGAATTTGAAAAGAGTTTTCATGTGTCTCCATTTATGCCGATGGATATTCACTATAAATGGTGCTTTAACTTTTCAGATGAACAAAATGTGATTCATATGCAGCTTTATCAATCAGATAAATTTATCTTTGATGCAACGATGCGTTTCACTTTAACCAGCATCACAGTTCCTTCACAACTGAATCGTTATGCTATTTATCATATCTTTGAACCTTTCAAGATGTTAGCTTCGATCTATGTTCAAGCTTTTCATCTATGGCGAAAGAAAGTTCCATTTTATCGGCACCCTAAAAAAGATAAGGATTTAAAACAACATGATGAAAACGCTTATTTTCGGTGAACACGATTCACTGCCTTTGGTTCTTCGGAGCTTGCTCAAACTTCGTCATGGTCAAATTCATTTTCGTGGAGAATGGAATGGTACCGTGGGAGAGCTTTCAGATTTAGAAGCTACGATAGATATTCATAATAAAGAATTGATCGATCTCATTTTTAAAAACGGTGTACTTGGTGCGGCTGAAGGTTATATTCGCGGCTATTGGAGCAGTGAACACCTCGTTGAAGTCATTCAAATTTTGGCGAGAAACCGTCATGTGCTTGATAAGATTAATCAGAATGTGATTTCTCAAGCCAGCCAACTTGTATTAAAAGCTTGGTACAAAACACGTAAAAATTCATTGTCAGGAAGTCGAAAAAATATTGCAGAGCATTACGACCTGAGCAATGACTTTTTCAAACTCTTTCTTGATTCTTCAATGATGTATTCCAGTGCTGTATATAAGCACAAAGATATGACTCTAGAAGAAGCTTCTGATTATAAAAAAGAGCTGATTTGTCAGAAATTACAACTCAAACCGATGGATCACTTGGTTGAGATCGGTAGTGGTTGGGGCGGATTTGCGATCTACGCTGCTCAGCATTATGGCTGTAAAGTGACTACGATCACCATTTCTCAAGCACAATACGATGAAGCAACCAAACGTATTGCCGATGCGGGTCTCAGTCATCGTGTCAATGTTCAGCTCAAAGATTACCGATTGTTAGAAGGCAAATTCGACAAGTTAGTTTCGATCGAAATGATTGAAGCGGTGGGTGAGCAATATTTATCGACTTACTTTAATAAATGCCGATCCTTATTAAAACCGAACGGGTTGGGATTGATTCAAGCTATTACGATTGAAGATGCGCGCTATAAAAAAGCCTTGAATACCGTGGATTACATTAAACGGTATATTTTCCCAGGGAGCTTTATCCCTTGTATCAGCGTTTTAACTCAAGCGGCATCTGAACAACAGTTACGCTTAAAGCATCTTGAAGATATTGGTTTGAGCTATGCTGAGACGATTCATCAATGGCGTGAGCGTTTCTTAAATGCCAAAGAACAAGTTTTGGCTTTGGGATTTGATGAAAACTTTATTCGGATGTGGGATTTCTATCTTTGCTATTGCGAAGGTGGCTTTAAAGAAGGGGTGATCAGCGATGTACACCTGTTATTTGAAGCAAGTCCTTATTAATTTCTCATTATTTTAAGCATCAAGGAGGCAGTTATGATATGGCAATTGTTTTTACTTGATGCTGTTGTGATGACGCTTTGTTGGTTGTGGGCAACAGTTAACCATCGTGCTGGTATCGTAGATGTCGCATGGAGTTTCTGTATTGTTCTCAATATTGCCATTACAGCATTGTTTGTTGAGATCGCTCCGTTAAATGTCAGATTGTTTCTCGGCGTATTCAGTTCAATATGGTTCTTGCGTCTAACTTTGCATCTATTCCGTCGTTATTTAGCTGAGCATGAAGAAGATCGTCGATATGCCAACATGCGTAGAGCAATGGGCAAATATCAACATTTTGGTTTCTTTCTATTTTTCATGTTTCAGGCTGGATTAGCCATTTTATTTAGCATTCCGATGTGGAGCTTGCTCAATGTGCCAAGCATGTCTTGGAGCATGGATACCAATGATTATCTGATTATTGCAGGTCTAATTATGTTTGTTGCATTCGTCGGTGAGACGGTTGCAGATCAACAATTATATCGTTTCAAGCAAAATCCTAAAAATCATGGCAAAACAATGGATCAAGGTCTGTGGAAGTATTCAAGGCATCCAAACTACTTCTTTGAATGGCTGCATTGGTTTGCTTATCCTATCATAGGATTAGCAGCAGGATTATTAAGCTTGTGGATTTATCCAATTTTGATGTGGTTATTCTTGTACTACATCACGGGTATTCCATTCAGTGAGCAACAAGCATTAAAAAATCGAGGTCAAAATTATCTCGATTATCAAAAACGAACTTCAATGTTTATTCCGTGGAAACCCAAACAGTAGGTACTGCACATGGACTTTATTATTCAAAAATCTTTAAAACTCGTTGAAAGCGGTTTAGTTCCAGATCAGGCAATTCGTGCAGCAATCCGTGCATTGAGTAAAAAGCGTTTGATTCAAGAAGGGCGCTATGATCCTGAGCAAGGTGCACAGCGTTATATGGACGTGCTCAATATGTTGAAGCACAGTGAGATTGCGATTGAAACAGACAAAGCCAATGAGCAACATTATGAGTTGCCAACTGCTTTCTTTCAGGCTGTCTTAGGCAAACGTTTGAAATATAGTGCCTGTTTCTTTCCACATGACCACACTACATTAGATGAAGCCGAAGAGTTTGCACTGCAAATATATAGTGATCGTGCACAGTTGCAGGATGGTCAAGAGATTTTAGAATTGGGCTGTGGTTGGGGATCATTTACCCTATGGATGGCTGAGCGTTATCCAAATGCGAAGATCACAGGTGTTTCAAATTCTGCAACTCAACGTCAGCATATTTTAGCTGAAGCTGAAAAACGTAATTTGAATAATATTCAAATCATCACTTGCGATGTCAATGTGCTTGAATTAAAGACCAATACGTTCGATCGTGTAGTTTCGGTTGAAATGTTTGAACACGTTAGAAACTATCAGAAACTCTTTGAGAAAATTCAGTCTTGGCTTAAAGAAGACGGTAAGTTGTGGTGTCATATTTTCTGTCATCGTTTCTTACATTATCCTTTTGAAATCAAAAGTGAATATGACTGGATGTCACGTTACTTTTTTACGGGTGGTCTGATGCCATCTACCTCTACATTCTTACATTTCCAAGATCATTTAGAGCTTGCGCAGCATTGGCAGTGGTCAGGCACACATTATGAAAAAACATCTAATGCTTGGCTAGAAAATATGGATCGCCATGCTGATGAGTTAAGACCTTTGTTTGAGCAAGTCTATGCACAAGATGCAGATGCATGGTGGCAACGTTGGCGTATATTCTTTATGGCTTGTGCAGAGTTATTTGGATTTGAACAAGGACAAGAGTGGGTGATTGGTCACTTCCTGTTCAATAAGAAAGTCGTATAATTAATTATTGTTTATTGCAGATCAGCTTATGTTAAAACCGAAAACTCATGGCGTGAATACACATCCATTGAGCAAGATGTTTAATCGTCATTATTGGTTGCAAATAGGGCTGATCGCACTTTCAATCATTATTGGTATTGCGTGTAGTGCATGGGTAATTAAGGGTTCTTTACTTAAAACTGCACTCGAGCAAGAGATGGAACATTATTGGCTTCGAGTCGATCGTAATCCAAATGCAGATTTACCAGACACAAAGAATTTGTACGGCTATCGTTGGAACACAGCTATGCCACCCGCTGCTTTTAAAGGACAACGTTTAGAACAAGGTGTACACCGCATTTTTGTGGATGGAAAAGAACGTATGACTGTTTATGGAGAGCGAAATGGTCAGCACGTTTTATTGGTTTTTGGCGAAAGTAACGTTAATAAAATTGTATGGATGTTCGGACTTGCACCATTAATGTTTAGCCTAATTGTGCTTTACAGTATTTTATGGTGGTCTAATCGTCGTGCTAAACGCTATTTTTCACCGATAACTCGATTAGCCAATGCTTTAGAACATATTGATTGGGCGCATCAAAATAAAGAAGCATCGCCGTTCCAAGGCATTAGTACCAATGGCAATTTAGAAGCGGAATATCTAAAACAAGCGCTGGAAAAATATCATCAAGTTTTAACTGAATTTATTTATCGAGAAAGAGAGTTTACGGGTGATGTGAGCCATGAATTGCGTACTCCGCTAACGATTTTGAAAGGCAATGTGCAACTTTGTCAGGCGAAATATGGTGAAGATAAATCACTAAATCGAATTTCGAATACCATCGAAGATATGCAATTGTTGGTTGATACGCTATTGGCTATTGCTCGAAACACTACGAACACGCTAACTGCTGAACAAATGACTCTATCAACGATCATTCGTGATTTGGTAAGTGATTTAGATCCTGTGAGTCAAAGCAAAGGAATGGAGATTCTAGTTAAATACGATCCTCAAGAATTTCCTCGTATGATTTATCCATCTATGACTAAAATGGTTCTGAGCAATATCCTGCGTAATGCTCTGAATTATTCCCAAGGCTCAAACATTCATATTATTCAACGTAAAAATAGTATTGTGATTGCGGATAATGGGATTGGAATCACGATGCCGAATGATTCCAAAGTTCAAGAATTAAATACGACTCAACTGCAACTTAAAGCAAAAGGGCATGGTATCGGGTTACAGTTAGTTCAAAAACTCTGTAATCAATTAGGTTGGCGTGTTGAACTATTTGACCGACAATATTATTTGAGCACACGCAAATATCTTAAACTGGAAAACACAACGGGTTTAATCGTTGTGGTGTATATGAATTGAGTTTAATAATCTTCAAAAGCGACTTTTAAGCCAACACCTGAGACGGTATGAATTAACTTTTGGTCAAATGGTTTGTCGACCATTTTGCGTAAGTTATAGATATGGCTGCGTAAGGCATCACTTTCAGGTTCTTCATCTCCCCATAGTTCGATGATAATTTCTTGTTTAGTGATTACTTTAGGTGAATTGCGCATCAAAATTTTGAGTAATTTAAACTGAATTCTTGGCAGCTCAATATGTTGACCTGCACGGGTAACTGTTTGGGTAGAACTATCTAAAATAAGATCATGGATTTGAATTTTACTAGAAGAAACCTCTCCAAGAGATCGTTTAATCAACGCACGAATACGCATCACTAATTCATTAAAATCAAAAGGTTTTACTAAATAGTCATCTGTTCCAGCAGTAAAACCTTTTAATTTGTCATCTAAGGTATCTCTCGCTGTTAACATCAAGATAGGAATATCTTTACCTTGATCGTTTCTGAGCCATTCACATAAGTCGTAGCCTGAACCATCGGGAAGATTGATATCTAAAAGTAGCAAATGGTAGGGTTGGTTCTTTAGAAAATTTCGTGCCGCATCGAGGTTGCGTGCATGATCGATCACAAAGCCATGCTCTTCTAGGAACTCACACACTGTTGCTGCAAGTTCATAGTGATCTTCAACCATCAGAATAAATTGATTGCTCATAATAATAGTCAAGTTATTGATTTAGTAATTGTTGCTTTAATTTAGCATTAAATGGCTGGCTTCCAAACCAAATTTTAAAGTACTGATTGGCTTCAGTATCCGTGATTTTCCCAAGTGGTTTTTGATTTAAAGACAGTGAAAGTGTTTGATTAGAATGACTATATTTTAACGAGTACAGATCGCCTTTACGGACAGGCTTATATAAAGATGTAATTTTATTCAACGCAGAATTATCCGTAAAATTGCTGACATTTTTCTTGAGAAAATGGGTGGCTGCTCTTTTAAAAGCCCATTCTGGAATATCACGAGTGTACATGAAGTCGAGCTGTATATCTTGACTATCCCATTTTTGACCACAGTCACTAGCATAATAACTGACTGTACCAACATTCTTTTTAGTCACGATAATCGGCGCGTTTTTACAAAATTGAGTGCTTGCATGACTAAGATTTGTTGCGAGAGAGAGAAATAGTACACTTGAGAGCACTATGATTTTTCTGTGGTAAAACATAACAAATCCTCAGTTTTCAAATGTAGATCTAGGCTTATATAGACCGAGCTTAATAGGTATAGAAATTAAGGTTCCGTTCAACTTGCTGTATCTCATACCGTGCGAAAGCAAGATTTGTGTCGGTACGATCTAAAACAGCATAAAGGAAAAGCGTATGATTGGTTTCCAATGGCGTCACGATATGATATTGATCGCGCATCGTGACCAAGACACCTTCTAAGTAATCATTTGAATCAAGCTCAGCCATCAGTTGTCGTTGATAGCTGAGTAAATTTGCCCCTTCAGCAGCAGCTAAATCAATATTGAAAAATTCATCACCAAAGTATTCGAGAATCGAACCATCATAGGCATCGATCAGCGCTAGAACAATTAAACCCTTAATCCGTTTTAATTGTTTTGATAATAAATTGATTTCCATAATTTATTTTCTGCTTAAAGGGGGCTGAATTTTAAACTATTTTTTGAACGGTAAGATCATAGAATAACCACTTCCGACATATGGTAATGAGCGATATAAACCATTTGCTGGGTCCCAATAGTCTTGTTGGAAAATGATTTGATTTGAACCGTTTATTTTCATCTGAGTCACACCATATGAAGCCATAGATTTAGTTCGACCAAACATTTTAAAGTCATATGCCATATACCAATGAATATAAGCAGAGTCACGTTGATATGTGGCGCTCACAAGTTTAACCGTGACATTACTCACACGTTTATTCATGCCTTCAAAGTGTTTGATTAGGTCTTGTTTATTTGAAAATTGAGAAAGTGTGTCATTGATAAATAGACGATCTGCATATAATTCACTGGCATTTTTAACAAAATCTGGTGTACCTAAAGTATTAAAGGCATTCACAAAACGATTACCAATCATTTGTGCCTTTTCTTGATCGAGAGTCACACCTGTAATATTTTTATCTGCTTCACGATAATCAGGTGTATAACTTGGCACGCTTTTACATCCGACGAGCGAAATCAAGGTAAGTGTTGATATTGCTAGAGTTTTTAAGAGTGTCATATTTATCATCCAATTACATCCATATTTTGATGTTAGACGTGAAGGTGTGAATATGACGTGAACTTGAAAAACCATGCTTTTATAGCGATGAAACATAAAGAAACTTTTTTTAATTATTGAACAGTAATTTAAGATTTTTTTACTGTTAATTTTATTTAATTCAAAAATTAATTAGTCCTCAAAATTCGGTCTTGGCATGTTCATTGCTTAAATACAAATTATCTGGTCGGACCAGTCTGACAATGAAATAATTTGGAGCAACAATGAATTTAGAACTATTTAATCTTTTAAATGATGAGCAAGCATTTGAAGCATTAAAACCATGCGTTCATATTCCATCATGGATTGAAAGTATTGTTCTGCAACGACCTTTTGGTTCAGCTGAAGAACTATATCAAGCGGCTGCTTTACAAGCTCGAATATGGCAATGGTCAGAAATATTAGAAGCACTGGCACAACATCCACGAATTGGTGAAAAAAAAGCTGCCATGACATTATCGGAAAGAGAGCAGCAGTTTTCACAAAAAGAACAGGCTCAGCTTGGTGTAGATCAAGATATTCAACAAGCACTCTTTCAGGGCAATTTAGCTTACGAGCACAAATTTAGTCATATTTTTTTGATTCGAGCAGCAGGGCGTTCTGGTACAGAAATGTTAACAGAACTCAATCGACGTTTAGAAAATTCAGCTGAACAAGAGCAGCAAGAAGTTAAACAACAACTCAGTGAAATTGCATTAATTCGCTTAAAGCAGGAGATTCAATAATGGCAGGTATAAGTACACATATTCTAAATGCTGCATTGGGTAAACCTGCTGTAGGGGTTTCTGTTGAATTATTAAAGGAAACGTCGCAAGGCTATATTTCGATGGGTACGCAATTAACCGATGTAGATGGTCGTATTAAAGCTTTTAATCTTGATTCATTCACAACAGGCAATTATCAGCTCATTTTCCACACTGTCGATTACTTTCAATCTCTAGAGATTGAAAGCTTTTATCCAAAAGTTTGTATCGATTTTACAGTATTGGATATTCATCAGCACTATCACGTGCCTTTATTAATTAGTCCATTTTCCTATTCAACCTATCGCGGTAGTTAGGTACATCATGCATTAACAAAGAATTTTTATAGAGGAATATTACATGCACAACGATAAAATGCACAGTGAAGCTTGTGCAAGCGTATCTGCAGAACATCAATATTTAGGAATGAATAAAAACATCATTTATGCACTGCAACATGTGCTGACGATGTATGGTGGAATTATTGCACTACCTATCATTATTGGCGCTGCCGCAGGTTTAGAAGCCTCGGAAATAGGTTTGTTGGTTGCTGCTGCGCTTTTTGTTGGAGGCATAGCAACAATGTTACAAACATTGGGCTTTAAGCATTTCGGTGCAAAACTGCCGATTGTTCAAGGGTTATCTTTTGCTGGTGTTGCAACAATTTTGGCAATTGTCACCACAGGTGGAGGATTAGCTTCAGCATTTGGCGCAGTCATCGTTGCGTCATTGATTGGTTTATTACTAGCACCATTCTTTTCAAAAATTATTCGTTTTTTCCCTCCTGTGGTGACTGGCTGTGTAATTACGATGATTGGTATTTCTTTATTACCCGTTGCGATTCGTTGGATGATGGGGGGTAATCCCAAAGCTGAAAATTGGGGCGATCCAGCAAACATTGGCTTAGCTGCGATGACTTTAGCGATTGTCATTATTTTCAGTATGTTAAAAAGTCAGTTAATGCGTCGTCTGGCAATTTTAATGGCGATTGTATTAGGAACAATTATCGCTTCATTGGCTGGTTTTGCATATTTTTCCAAAGTTGCTAACGGTTCAATGTTCGCTTTTCCTCATATCTTTCATTTTGGAATGCCAGTATTTGAATTTACTGCCATTCTTTCTATGGTGATCGTAACTTTAGTTATTATGACTGAGACTACGGCGGACATTATCGCAATTGGTGAAATTGTTGGAAGCAAAGTTGATTCTAAACGGATTGGAGATGGTCTACGCGCTGATATGTTGTCCAGTGCAGTTGCCCCAATTTTTGGTTCGTTTATGCAAACCGCATTTGCACAAAATGTAGGCTTGGTTGCAATTACAGGAATCAAAAGTCGTTTTGTTGTAGCTACTGCTGGAGGGATTCTGGTAGTACTTGGCTTATTACCAATTGTTGGGCGGTTAGTCGCTGCTATTCCAATGCCAGTATTAGGTGGGGCAGGTATTGTATTGTTTGGCACAGTGGCCGCAAGTGGTATCCGCACATTGGCAAAAGTTGATTATAACGATCATAAAAATCTGATTATTGTCGCAACCTCATTGGCAATTGGAATGATTCCGATTGCAAACAATAAGTTCTACGCACAGTTTCCAAAATGGGTTAGTACACTATTACATTCTGGAATTAGCTCAGCATGTATCACTGCCATTTTGCTCAATATTTTATTTAATCATTTACCTTTCGCCAAAAAATCGGTCGAAACAACAACATTACCTATTAATTCTGGCCACTCATAGCTGTATAGAAGTGGCTTGATTTTCCAAATCCATCACACGTTTTAAACATCAACCATTAAAAAATTACTTATTCATTTTTGAATAGGTCTAGGGGAGCTTTGATTTGAGAAAAGATAAAACAGTACTCTAAATAACTTAGAAGTGATTTGTTATTGAGCTCTTAAAAATTTAGAAAAACACAATTAGAGTGCTTTCGATTGTCTAAAAAGAGAGTATATGTATGTTAAGTTAATTTTATTTCTAAATAATTTCTAAAATTAGGTTAGACTTTATCTGAATTTATAAACAACTATCTTGATTGAAAAAATAATGATGAAAAAAAGCCTATTAATTTTAACGTTAGCCATGTCTTCAGAAATTTATGCTGCTCAGATTTGTGCTAAATCAGCTAATTCTTTTGAAGCTACAGAATGTTTAGACAAAGAAGTAAAAAGGTTGAGGACTGAGCTAAATACAATCTATAAAAAAGTTTATAAACAAACTGAAGCTAAAAAAGAGCTAGATACAGCTCAGAAGTCTTGGTTTAATTATAAAGATCAGCAGTGTGGTGATTTTGTTAGTGTTGATAGTGGCTATAGTCCCTCAACGATGATTTTTAATCTTGATTGTCAGGTCACGCTGTTGAAACAGCGTATAGACTTTTTGAAGTCACTTTAATTTTATAATTCTGAAAATTAAAAATAGAAAAAAAAAGCCCCCATTGAAGGGGGGAGTTAAAACTTTATGTTATTAATCTAAAGGATTTCCCACAATATTGCTAATAATTCCTTGCATGATGTGCGAACCTTGTTCTGTATAGAGTGATTGATACCATTCTTGAGTCACTTTTTGATCTTTCATATGCGTTACATCACAACGCTTACGAGCACGTAATACCATTTCTTTGGTTCGGTCATTACGTTTGTTCTGGTATCGTTCTAGTGCATCACTTAGCCCAAAAGTATTTATTTACAAAGCACGTGCCAAGTAAATAGCATCTTCCATTGCTTGGCAACAACCTTGCCCAATGTCTGGGGTTGTACTGTGTGCTGCATCGCCAAGTAAAACGACACGACCTTTATAAAAACTCATAAAAGGTTCAATATCATGGATTTCAACGCGATTGGTTTTTTGCTCATCTAAACGATCAATCAGTTGATGCACAGGTGAACACCAATCTTTGAAATTTTTTTTCAGCTCAGTTCTATATTGATCACGTTGATTAGGTAGACCTGCTTCTATAAGCACATCAAAAAAGAAATAGAAACGATTTTGTGCTATAGGCATAAGTGAGACACGTTTTCCTTCACCGACATAGGTTGTCCATTGTTGTGCTGGTGCAATTTTTTCATCAATTTCAACGAGTCCATTCCAATTGACATAACCAGCATAACGTCGTTCAACTTGATTGCTGAGTACAAACTTACGCGTGATAGAGTGAGTGCCATCTGCACCAATCAATAGATCTGCTTTTATCTGGGAACCATCGGAAAAATGAATATTGACATATTCAGACTGATCTTCAATCTCGGTCATTCTCATGCCTAGTTTAATATTTTCTAAGCCAAATGTTTCCATGAGAAGTTGTTGTAAATCTGCACGCGCAACAGGGTAGGCACGTTGTCCAACTTCTTTATACAAAGGAGTTAAATCAAACTGAGTCATGGTTTGATTATTCAGGCCATCGATGTAGGCTAATGATTCCATTTGTCCGCCTAAAGTTTGAATTTGCTCAGTCAAACCAAGATAATTTAGACATTTTACGCCGTTCGACCAGAGTGATATCGCTGCTCCTACAGGTAATATTTCAGCTGCTTGTTCATAAATCGTGATCTGATGTCCAAATTTTTTTAAAGCGATACCAGCAGTTAAACCGCCCATACCTGCACCTACAATCGCAATATTCATTGTTCAGACCCTAGTATTCAAAATGATAAAATTTCTAATGAGTCTTAAGCGAGAATTGTGCCAATTTTATTTAGTGGTTTAACAGGTCATACCAGTTATTATGCACTATGAAGAAGCGGAAATAGGATGGGTGTTTTGATGTGGTTCAAAGTTTGAGTTAAAGTGGTGCATGGGTATTTTATCAAGACTCATGACGAGAAAAATAAACACCAGCACGTTGAGCAGCGCCAATAATATGTGCCTGCATTGCCTTTTCAGCCGCTAAAGCATCATGTTTAAAGAGTGCCTGTAAAATCGCATCATGTTCTTTAATGGTTTTAAATGCTAAATTTGGTTGAACAAAAGGAAGAATCTGACTTTTCTTAATCCATTCATTATGCATTTTAAGTGTTTGAATGATCGACTGATTATGACATAAATCAATGATATGTTGATGAAATGCATAATCAAATTCAGAAGCAGCTTGCCAATTTTGTTGCAAAATTGCATTTGAGAGCGCTTCATAGTGTTGTTTTAAAGTAGATTTATCTTGTTCAGTTAGATATTCACATGCCAGCAAGGCGCAAAATCCTTCAAGTACATAGCGTAGTTGATAGAAATCTTTTAGAGAAATGCGATGTTCACCTTCCCATTGTTTGGCTGCTTTACTATGCTTTGAAATGACATAAACACCTTTACCAGCCTTGATTTCTAACAAGCCTAAAGCAGCAAGGCGAGTTAAAGCTTCACGTAGAGAAGCGCGACTGATTCCTAACTGGGCAGCAAGATCACGTTGGGAAGGTAATGTAGAGTCAATTGCATAAGTACCTTCTTGAATACGTTGATGAATGATTTCCACAGCTTGCTCAGTCACCTGAGATGATTTTCCATTAAGCATTTCTTGTGGACTCATAAACATCGTTTCCGAAAAATAAAAATGAACAATTTGATTCTACACAAAATTCATAAATTTAAATTGCTTCAAAGCTAAAATAGATAATTATTTACAGCAGGTCAGACCAGTTGGACTGGATTTTGCATAACATGAACTATATGAAAATGTTTTTTAGGATTGATCAATGACGGTGCATATTGCCAAGGTAGTGACTTTGCCAGATAACTTACAGGGTTTAACCAATTTAGCTGATGCGCGCATCGGCGCGAGCATTATGTCTTGTTCAGATGAGTTTTTTGCAAGTGCGGAACGAATGCTACAACCAGAACCTGCAAAATTTATTGAAGGTAAGTTTGATAATCATGGCAAATGGATGGATGGCTGGGAAACACGCCGTAAGCGCGAAGCTGGTTATGATTGGTGTATTGTTCGCTTAGGTGTAACTGGAAAAATTTCAGGCTTTGATCTCGATACTTCTTTTTTCACAGGGAATTATCCTGCTTCTGCCTCAATAGAAGGGTGTTATGCACCTGATGATCAACTGGAAAATATTACTTGGATCCCACTGTTAGAAAACTCGGTTTTGTCTCCTGATCATCATCATTTTTTTAGCTGCGAAGCACATAAAATCACTCATATTCGACTTAACATTTTCCCTGATGGTGGTGTTGCTCGTTTACGTGTTTACGGAAATGTCCTACTGGAAAATATAGATTCAACCCAACAAATTGACCTGATTGGTTTGAAAAATGGTGGACGTATTGTTGCATTTAGTGATGCACATTACGGGCATCCGAATAACTTACTCAGCCCAGATCGTGGCATTAATATGGGCGATGGTTGGGAAACCAAGCGCCGCCGTGAGCCTGGTTTTGATTGGTGTGTTATTGCGTTAGGACAAACTGGGCATGTAGAAAAAATAGAAGTTGATACAGCACATTTTAAAGGAAATTTTCCTGCATTTTGTTCAATCCAAGCCGCTTATGTTGAGGATGCAACAGATGCACAGTTGATTCCTCAAAGTATGTTTTGGTCTTACTTATTAGAACAGCAACCTTTATCAATGGACGCGATTCACTCATATATAGCTGAAATCTTGCAGCATCAAAAAGTGAACTATATTCGTGTCAATATGATTCCTGATGGTGGAATCAGTCGCATTCGTTTGTGGGGGAAAATCACAGAATGAAATTGTTTCTTCAGTAATGAGCAAGGTCATATAAGTTTTGATAAAACAGATCATGTTTGAATTCGTATTTGCTTACTTTTGAAAGATCAAAAGTAACAAAAATCTTTTGTTAGGCTGATGGCACATCCTGAGCAAAACCAAAGTACTGCTTGGGTTGCAGCGCAAGACAGCCTAACGGGCGGCATCCATGCCGCCTAGCTCGATAGCAAATGTTCATTATGCATTGGATTAGAAAAGAATAATCTACGAAGTTTCGTTCTGCTAAAATAAAGTGAAGTTCAATATATGAGAAAAAACATCCAAATTCAGCCTTTAACTCAAGAGAGTTTCTCCGCTTTTGGTGATGTGATTGAAAAAGAAAATCATGATTTTTTTGCGATTAACCAAGGTTTAACTCAGCGCTATCATGCATTATCAGTTGCTCAAATTAGTGGCGATAATACCGCTGTTGGTATGAGTATTTTTCATAATTTATGCGCAAGAGGGATTCCGTTTAAAATAGACATGCTTGAACGTCATCCTCACGGTTCACAATCCTTCATTCCATTACAACAACAAAAATTTATCATCATCGTAGCGCTACCTTTGAATCACTCACAACCAGATGAACAGCAAATCTTTGCCTTTTTAAGTAATGGTAAGCAGGGGGTTACCTATCATCAAGGGGCTTGGCATCATCCATTAATTACCTTAGAAGCTAAAAGTGATTTTGTAGTGGTGGATCGTATTGGAGGTGGACAAAATTGTGATGTTCATCCTTTGGTTGTATCACGATGGGTTGTTGAATCATGATTAAGGGAAATGGATTCTGGGTATTTCTAGCGTAATTTTTTATTGATTTTTTTAATTCATCTTTTTTGTTATTCTTAGTGCATTGAAAATATGTATAGAACAACAGAACTATTAATTTTATATGTCTAAAAACCGTTATGTATCTCCTGAAGCACTTGAGCAACAAACTAAACAAAAAAAGCAGAATAAAATATTATTCATTCTTTTATTTATTTTATTTATCCCACCACTAGTTTTATTTCCTGCATATCCTAAAAACCAATGGCAATACGATATTTATCGCTATATTACTAATGAGATGCTTGTTATCATCGGAACAGAAGGTCCATTGCCATTTTTTACTATTCTTTCAAGTGTTTATACTACTTTTATTTTGCTTGTTTTTAGCTGTTACTTTTGTTTTGTATTTTATAAAAAAATTGGAATAAACGATGAATTTCAAGTGTTCTTCTTTAGTAAGTTTTTTCAGATTGAATTTGAGTCTTCCAAAAAGTATCCATTTCTTGAAAAACCTATAATAAAAGAAATTATTGTTTCATTAATCTTTGTAGGTTGTTTCTTTCTTGCACTTTATCATTTTGTTGCTTTTGAAAATATTACATTACATGATGGTAGTCATCGAGGTGCTTTAATTCAATTGAGTTATAATTTTAAAATTGGAGTGTTAATTTGGGAGTCTTGTCTTAATCTACTTTTGATTTTTCCAATATTTTATTTTTTATTTTTGATTATTTATCTAATTAATTACTTTGTTAGAGGGTTAGGCTCAGGAAAAATTATTCTTACTCAGAAGACAGGAGCAAAGCCAAAGAGAAGAGGTAAAAGAAAAAATTAGACTAATTCTGGAAGCTTAAAATTCACATGATTCATTTAACTAAATTTTTAGTGTCTATATCATCAAATTATCAATAAATAACGGTTAAATCTTTTTTAGATGAATTGATATAATTTGAGAAAAGTCTTTTGATATATAAGCTTATAAACTCTCGCAAGGATGATGTCTATACCAGTGCTCCGCAATCTGTTGACGAGTACAAATCCATACCCGATCTTGATTTTGCACATAATCCAAAAAGCGCTGTAGTGCTTTAAAACGAGCAGGGCGACCTAATATTCGACAATGCATCCCGATAGATAGCATTTTCGGTGATGTCGTTCCTTCAGCATACAACACATCAAAAGCATCTTTTAAATACTCAAAAAAATCTTCACTACGATTAAAACCAGTCGGAGAAGCGAACTTCATATCATTCGTATCAAGTGTATATGGAATAATCAGATGTGGACGAGTTTCACCATTCTCTTTCGATAGTGTTGTCCAAAAAGGTAGATCATCTCCATAATAATCACTGTCATATTGAATCTGATCATAATCAGCCAAGAGTTGACGCGTATTGGGGCTATCACGCCCTGTATACCAACCTGTTGGATATTTCCCAAATAAATTTTTTAAAATTTGCATGGCTTCAGCCATATGTGCTTTCTCAGTTTCAATATCTACATTTTGATAATGAATCCAACGTAAACCATGCGAAACAACGTCATAGTGATTTTGTTTGATTGCTTCAACCACTAAAGGATTTCGTTGTAATGCCATCGCAACAGCAAAAATCGTCATAGGTAAATGACGTTTAGCAAACTCCTGTTGAATTCGCCAAAACCCGACACGTGAACCATACTCGTAGATTGAATCCATCGAAAGATGACGAGCAGGATAACTATCAGCTCCACTGATTTCAGAGAGGAACTGCTCTGAACCATCATCACCATGCAAAATGTGTCTTTCTCCACCTTCTTCATAATTCAATACAAACTGAACGGCAATTTTGGCTTTATTTGGCCACTGAGCATGTGGAGGATGATTGGCATAACCTAGCATATCTCGAGGATAATCATGGGTGACATGGTTAGTTTGATCTATGAGTGTCATGGGTTTGCCTAAGAAGATAGAAATGTGAAACTTCTCATTAAATTACTTGATGAATTGTTTGGGTGTCAAACAATAAAGTAATATAAATCAAATGTTTGTGTGTTTTATTTTGGTGCGTTAATCGAGTTTATTTACTGAATAATCTCAATCATGCGCAATTTTAGTGCTTCCATGTGTTCAATGATTTGATTCATCATAATTTGTGATATTCGTGAGAGTTGCTGTTTTGGTGCAATACACAAGGCAAGGGTTATTGGATGTAGTCCATTTTCGTGAATCGTTCTGAACTCAAATTCACCATTTTCAATAAAAGCATAGGCATCTAGATAACTCATGATACCAATGCCTAGATTATTTCTAAGCAATGACAGCATCATACGAATATCATTGCATTCAATTTGATGGGGTGGATTAAAATCATGTTTTTTATATAAAGCTATCACATGATCATGAATAATCAGTGGTGCGGCAGCGATAATATGGTTGAATTCCAATGTATCGGAGAAATAGATTTTTTCTTTATTTGCTAAGGGATGTTGTTTGGGAATGACGAAACCAAGTGGCATTTCAATAAAAGAGCTGACTTGCAATTGATGCTGATGTTTCGGATTGAGGATTAAACCAAAATCGAGTTCTGCGTTAATTACGAGTTCAGCAACATAGTCGCTATCTAATACGCGAATATTGAAATTAATCCAAGGATAATCTTGATGAATGGATTGAATAACATCCGTGATAAACTTTCACTGAGCGCGGAAATGACACCAAAATCAATTGAACCACGCTGTAAGCCTTGGATTTCATTCAAACGTTTTTGTGTTATTTGAAAATCTTTTTGCCAACTTCGCAAATCTGCATATAGCAACTCACCAGCCAAGGTCAGTTTTAAGCCATTCCGCAGACGTTCAAATAGAGCTACACCAAGTTCTTCTTCAGCCAAAACGATTTGACGATGTACCGCTGATACTGAAATAAAAAGCTGATCTGCTGCTTTTCTTAAACTACCTGTTTTGGCGACTGCAATAAAATATTCAGCGAAGCGAGAAAAGGGTAATGCCATTACTTGTACGTTTTATAAAAATAAGTATTTATACAAAAGCAATTTTAGTGCTGTTACTGTTCTAATTTTTAGAATGAATGATCAAATTCATTCTAATAGACGAAAAAAATGTTCTGTTCCACACTGCATTTAAGCCATATAGATCCGTGATCTTTAGTAGAAAGAGAACAAAACATGAATGCAATTCCTTCAATCAATCTTCCAAATAAACCTTGTCACAGTCAGTTTGACGATCAGGATTGGCACATATTGGCTCAACATTGGTATCCCGTAGCACGAGTTGAAGATGTAACGACTAAGCCACAGCAAGTCACGTTGCTTGATCTGAATATGGCAATTTATAAAACGGAGTCAGGCAACATTCATTTAGTTCGTGATATTTGTCCACATCGAGGTGTACCGTTAAGCAAGGGTTGGGTTGAAGGCGAAACGATTATTTGTCCTTATCATGGTTTACATTTCAATGAGCAAGGTAAATGCACAAAAATTCCTGCGCAGCCCGATTTAACCAAAATTTCTGATCGTTTTTCCTTAACCAAATTTCCAGTAGTTATAAAATATGGTTTGGTATGGACGAGCATTTTAGGCAGAGATGAAAGCTTGGCAAATTTCCCAGTACTAGATACATGGGATACAGAAGAACACCAAGCAATTCTACCTCCATATGTGGATATTGCTGGTTCGAGTGGTCGTCAATTAGAGGGCTTTATTGATGTGGCACATTTTGCTTGGGTGCATCATGAAGCGTTTGCTGACCGTGAAAATCCAGTTGTTCCGAAATATTTAACTGAACGCACCGATTATGGGTTACATACGGAATATGTCAGTAACGTCAGTAATTACCCGCATGGGATGCAACATTTAGCGCCTGATGATTTTCCTTGGGAGCGGATTTTTGATGTTTATCCACCATTCTCAGCAGTATTGACGATTCATTTTCCAAATGATGGTGTACTAAAAATTTTAAATGCCTGTTGCCCAATCTCACATAACAAAACTCGGTTGTTTGTACCACTGACACGTAACTTTGATACTACTGGGGATTTGCAAGCTGTTTATGACTTTAATGCACAAATTTTTGCAGAAGATCAGGAAATGGTAGAGTCTCAAAAACCTGAAGAGTTACCTGTAGATATTACAATGGAAGCACATTTTGAAGCAGATCGCTCTTCGACCATGTATCGCCGTATATTGGCAGATTGGGGGTTGAGTAAGCGTTATACAGTTTAGGGTTATACAAGTTTAGAATTTTGAAAAACCAAGCAAATGAAATTCAACATTAATTTAATTTTAGAAGTTTAATTGTATAAGCTTGTATATACAAATTGGCGATAATCTATATACAATAGCTCAAAGTATTGTGTATGAGTTTTAGTCAATGTCAAGAACATCCAAGCAAACTGATTTGGATTTATCACTCGGGGAAGACAGTCCTGTACCTTTGTACTTGCGAGTGAAACAAATGATTTCACAGAAAATCTACGAAGGCACATGGACAGTCAATAAAAAGATTCCATCCGAAAGTGAATTAGTCAACTTGCTTGGTTGTAGTCGTATGACAGTTAATCGTGCGTTGCGTGAGTTGACCAGTGAGGGCTTGCTGGTACGCATACAAGGTGTAGGTTCATTTGTTGCAGAAGGACAAGGACGCACAGCTTTATTTCATGTGAATAATATTGCCGAAGAGATTATCGCTCGAAATCATAAACATCGTGCAGAAGTATTGGTGTTGGAACAAATTCAAGCCAACACAGAGCAAAGCGTATTAATGCAGATGCGTGAGGGACAAAAGCTATTTCATTCGATTATTGTGCATTATGAAAATGATGTGCCTGTACAAATAGAAGATCGTTTAGTTGATCCAGTGTTGATACCTGATTATTTAGCTCAAGATTTTACAGCGATTACGCCAAATGCTTATTTGATGTCAAAGGCACCTGTGACTGAGGGTGAGCATGTGGTTACGGCGATTTTAGCATCGGCTCAAGAATGTAAATGGTTGAAGATTAATAAGACAGAACCTTGCCTATTGATTCGCCGTCGCACATGGTCAAATAAACAACTGATTTCAAGTGCACGTTTGATTTATCCGGGCAGTCGTTATTATTTGGAAGGTAAATTTACGCAATGATTCAGCATCTAAGCTCAGCAGATTATAAATGCATGCTGTGGAAAAATGGTGCAGGCTATACAATTGAACTTGCTCGGAGTGAAGGGAGTAGCCTTGAGTTATTTGATTGGCGTATTTCCATGGCGGACGTCAAAACGTCTGGTTCGTTTTCCAAATTTGATGGTATGCAACGCTATTTGACGGTTTTGGAAGGTCAAGATATTTTGCTGAATATTGATCATCAAGTGAAGCATTTACAATATCTGGAATCGATAAAGTTCAGTGGAGACAGTCAGGTTAGTTGTGAATTGCCCAATGGAAAGATTCGAGACTTTAATCTGATATATGATGCTAAAAAATTTCATGCAGATTATGAATGGATGTTCGAGTCTGCTGCTTCTGAAATAAAGAGTTCTGCTGATTTAATTTTTGTTTTTAATCAAAGTTTAGAACCTTTAGAAATTAAAATAAATGAATCTATTTTCTATCTGGAGCATCAAGAAAGTTTAATCATAAAAGATCGGAATTACTTGAAAAGTATTTCTTTTGGTAAGCAGGATAAAAAACAAGTTTGTGCGATTCGACTCACAAAAATTTAAATAATTAACACTTTTTTGAAACCCATACAATTTTTAGTTGTATGGGTTTTTTATGGTCTTAATAAAAATAAATCAATTTATTTCATATGTTTAAAATTTATTTTCATAAATGGAATGAAATGCATCTTTTCAAGATAAAAGATTTGTGTAGTATATGGATGTATATACAAGTTAATACATTGCTATACGTTAAAAGCAGTTTAATTTGCGGTTCAAATCTCAAAGGAAGGAGTCCGATTGTGACTACAATGACAACAAAATTTCGTGACGAAGAAATTCGCGCACCACGTGGTACACAACTGAATGCAAAAAGTTGGTTAACTGAAGCGCCGTTACGCATGCTGATGAATAATCTTGACCCTGATGTGGCAGAAAATCCAAAAGAACTCGTTGTTTATGGTGGGATCGGTCGTGCTGCACGTAACTGGGAATGCTTTGATAAAATTGTTGAAACTTTAAAAAACTTAGAAGCGGATGAAACCTTGTTGGTTCAATCAGGTAAACCTGTTGGTGTATTCAAAACCCATAAAGATGCGCCACGTGTTTTGATCGCAAACTCGAACTTAGTTCCACATTGGGCGAATTGGGAACACTTCAATGAGCTAGATGCAAAAGGTTTGGCAATGTACGGTCAAATGACAGCAGGTTCTTGGATCTACATTGGTAGCCAAGGCATTGTACAAGGTACATATGAAACTTTTGTTGAAGCAGGTCGTCAACATTACAACGGTGATTTAAAAGGTCGTTGGGTACTGACTGCTGGTTTAGGTGGTATGGGCGGTGCTCAACCATTAGCAGCAACATTGGCTGGTGCATGTTCATTAAATATCGAATGCCAACAAACCAGTATCGATTTCCGTTTACGCACACGTTATGTTGATGAACAAGCGACTGATTTGGATGATGCATTAGCACGTATTGAAAAATACACCAAAGAAGGTAAAGCTGTTTCGATTGCATTACATGGTAACGCAGCTGAAATTTTACCTGAATTAGTTCGTCGCGGTGTACGTCCTGATATGGTCACTGACCAAACGAGTGCACATGATCCACTTAATGGTTATTTGCCAGTGGGTTGGACATGGGAAGAATACCGTGAGCGTGCTAAAACTGAACCAGAAGTTGTGGTGAAAGCCGCTAAACAATCTATGGCAAAGCATGTTCAAGCGATGCTTGATTTCCAAAAAATGGGTGTGCCAACATTTGACTATGGCAACAACATTCGTCAAATGGCACAAGAAGAAGGTGTTGCGAACGCTTTTGATTTCCCAGGTTTCGTACCTGCTTATATTCGTCCATTGTTCTGTCGTGGCGTAGGACCATTCCGTTGGGTGGCACTTTCAGGTGATCCAGAAGATATCTATAAAACTGATGCAAAAGTAAAAGAGTTAATCCCTGATGATGAACATTTGCATCGTTGGTTGGATATGGCTCGTGAACGTATTAGCTTCCAAGGCCTACCAGCACGTATTTGTTGGGTCGGTTTAGGTTTACGTGCCAAACTTGGTTTAGCTTTTAATGAAATGGTTCGCAGTGGTGAGCTTTCAGCGCCGATCGTCATTGGGCGTGATCATTTAGATTCAGGTTCAGTATCAAGTCCGAATCGTGAAACAGAAGCAATGCAAGATGGTTCAGATGCAGTATCAGATTGGCCATTATTAAATGCGCTCTTGAATACAGCAGGTGGTGCAACTTGGGTTTCTTTACATCACGGTGGTGGTGTTGGTATGGGCTTCTCTCAACATTCAGGTGTTGTGATTGTATGTGATGGTACAGATGAAGCGGCAGCACGTATTGCTCGTGTATTAACCAATGATCCTGCAACAGGAGTGATGCGTCACGCTGACGCAGGCTATGACATTGCGATCGAGTGCGCTAAAGAGCAAGGTTTGAACTTGCCTATGATTACGCAGTAAACAGACAACAACATTACGATGCTTTTTGCAATTGTGTAAGCAGCATCGTAAGCGAACAATACAATGCAAAACAGGACGCCAACGATGGAACTTTTAATTCAACCCGGCAAACTTACCTTAGCAGATCTTCGTCATGCCTACCTAAATCCAATTAAAGTCAAACTTGATGACAGTGCATCAGCAGGCATTAATGCCAGTGTTGCATGTGTCGAAAAAATAGTGAATGAAGGCCGTACCGCTTACGGGATTAACACAGGTTTTGGCCTGCTCGCTTCAACTAAAATTGCACCAGAAGATTTAGAACAATTACAACGTTCACTGGTACTTTCTCATGCAGCAGGTGTTGGTGAACCATTAGATGATGCGATGGTTCGTTTAATCATGTTGCTCAAAGCAAACAGCTTGGCACGTGGTTTCTCAGGTATTCGCCGTAAAGTGATTGATGCCATTCTTGCGTTGATCAATGCGGAAGTGTATCCACATATTCCACTTAAAGGATCGGTAGGTGCATCTGGAGATTTAGCACCATTAGCACATATGTCTTTAGTGTTATTAGGTGAGGGTAAAGCTCGCCATAAAGGTGAATGGCTTTCAGCTGTTGATGCATTGAAAGTTGCTGGCTTAGAACCTATTTCCCTAGCGGCTAAAGAAGGCTTGGCGCTGTTAAATGGTACACAAGTTTCAACAGCATATGCATTGCGCGGTTTATTTGAAGCAGAAGATTTATTTGCTGCTGCTACGGTTTGTGGTGGTCTAAGTGTAGAAGCGATGTTGGGTTCACGTGCGCCATTTGATGCTCGTATCCATGAGGTGCGTGGTCAACGTGGTCAAATAGATGTTGCTGCGGCTTATCGTGACTTACTCACTGATTCAAGTGAAATTGCACATTCGCATGAAGATTGCAGCAAAGTTCAAGACCCATATTCATTACGTTGCCAACCGCAAGTGATGGGTGCCTGTTTGACTCAAATTCGTCAGGCAGCGGAAGTATTGGAAATTGAATCAAATGCAGTATCAGATAATCCACTGGTTTTCGCAGCTGAAGGCGATGTGATCTCAGGTGGCAATTTCCATGCTGAGCCTGTGGCGATGGCGGCAGATAATTTGGCACTGGCAATTGCAGAAATTGGTTCACTGTCTGAACGCCGTATTTCGATGATGATGGATCGTCATATGTCACAACTTCCACCATTTTTAGTCGCTAATGGTGGTGTCAATTCTGGATTTATGATCGCTCAAGTGACTGCCGCAGCATTGGCAAGTGACAACAAAGCTTTAGCACATCCTGCAAGTGTGGATAGTTTGCCAACTTCAGCAAACCAAGAAGACCATGTTTCTATGGCACCAAATGCTGGTAAGCGCTTGTGGTATATGGCAGATAACGTTCGTGGCATTCTTGCAGTGGAATGGTTGGGTGCTTGTCAGGGGCTTGATTTCCGTGAAGGTTTAAAAAGCTCTCCAAAGCTTGAACGTGCTCGAAAAATATTGCGCGACCAAGTTCCTTACTACAGTGAAGATCGTTTCTTCGCTCCTGATATTGAACAGGCAAGTGAATTACTCGCTAGTGGCTGTTTGAATGAGCTCATCCTCCCAAATCTTTTGCCTAGTCTATCAAACGCTTAATCAAGATAACGGTCACATGGAGTGACCGACTCTAACTATATTTCCTCAAGGATTGGAGATAATAATGTCACAACACTCCACTTTACAGCGGGGATTAAACACCCGCCACATCCGTTTCTTAGCATTAGGTTCAGCGATAGGAACGGGACTTTTTTACGGTTCAGCAACAGCCATTAAAATGGCAGGTCCATCTGTTTTGCTCGCATATATCGTTGCAGGGATCGCAATATATATCGTGATGCGTGCATTAGGCGAGATGGCTGTTCAAAATCCAGTTTCAGGCTCTTTCAGTCACTATGCTTCACAGTACATTGGACCACTTGCAGGTTTTACCACAGGTTGGACTTATGTATTTGAAATGATCATTGTTGCGCTGGCTGATGTGACTGCGTTTGGAATCTATATGGGCTTCTGGTATCCAGATGTTCCTCGATGGATTTGGATTCTGTCACTGATCATGTTCTTAGGTGCAATTAACCTCATTCATGTCAAAGTTTTTGGCGAGCTAGAGTTCTGGCTTTCAATCGTAAAAGTGACCGCGATTGTTGCCATGATTTTGGGTGGCTTAGGGCTGATGATTTATGGTTTCAATGCCGATCAAGCAGGTTTCACAACAGGTATTCAAAACTTATGGATTCATGAAGGCTTTATGCCAAATGGTATTGCGGGTTTGATTGCTTGTTTATCTGTCGTTGTATTTGCTTTCGGTGGTATTGAAATTATTGGGATCACTGCTGGTGAATCTAAAGATCCAAAGACCTCTATTCCTAAAGCAATTAACGCTGTTCCAGTACGTATCTTATTGTTTTATGTGCTAACAATTTTTGTTTTGATGTCGATTTTCCCTTGGAATCAAATAGGTAGCCAAGGTAGTCCATTTGTACAAATTTTTGAGAATTTAGGAATCGGATCGGCTGCAACAATTTTGAATATTGTCGTCATCACTGCTGCGGTATCAGCGATTAATAGTGATGTATTTGGTGCGGGACGTATGCTGTTTGGTATGTCGAGTCGTGGACAAGCACCGCAAGTGTTTCAAAAAATCTCTAAAAATGGTGTGCCATGGATGACTGTCGTTGTTATGGCTGGAGTCTTACTTATCGGTGTGCTTCTCAACTATTTAATTCCAGAAAATGTATTCCTTATCATTGCATCAATCGCAACATTTGCAACGGTTTGGGTATGGTTGATGATCTTACTTTCACAAGTTGCGATGCGTCGTAAGATGTCGAAAGAACAGATTAAAGCACTAGATTTCCCTGTGATTGGTTGGCCGTATGCTCCTGCATTTGCGATTGCATTCATGTTGTTTATCTTGGCAATGATGGGTTATTTCCCTGACTCAAGACCTGCATTATATGTCGGTATTACATGGTTGGTTTTACTGTGTATTGCATACAACATTTGGGTTAAACCAAAACAAGATGCGATCAAGGTTGATCAGGATTTACCACAAAATTTCAAAATGGAAAGCTAATAACCTAACTGTTCAAGAGCGTATAGCTCTTGAACAGGGAGAGGATCTAAAATGAAAAAGCTTTGGAAAAACTGTCATATCGCTACTATGCAGGATGGGAAATACAACAGTATTGAACATGCTGCTTTAGTGACATCTGGACATCGCATTCACTGGATTGGTCGTGAAAGTGATATTCCAAATGACAATTATGCTGAAACCATTAATTTAAATGGATCATGGCTAACGCCCGGTTTAATTGATTGTCATACCCATAGCGTATTCGGTGGCAATCGTAGTGTTGAGTTTGAGCAGCGTTTGCAAGGCGTTAGCTATGCTGAGATCGCGGCAAATGGCGGTGGTATTGCCAGTACTGTTCGTGCAACTCGTGAAGCGAGCGAAGATGAGTTACTTGCTTCAGCACTAAAACGTATTCGCTGTTTACTCAAAGATGGGGTTACCACCATCGAGATTAAATCGGGATACGGTTTGGACTATCTGAATGAACGTAAAATGTTGCGTGTGATTCGTCAAATTGCAAATATTTTGCCAATCACTGTACGCAGTACATGCTTAGCAGCGCACGCTTTACCTCCTGAATATAAAGATCAAAGTGATGCGTATGTTGATCATATTTGTACAGAAATGTTGCCAAAACTACATCAAGAAGGACTCGTGGATGCGGTCGATGCATTTTGTGAGTATTTAGCATTTTCACCTGCACAAGTTGAACGTATATTTAACACAGCACATGCACTCAATCTCCCAGTTAAATTGCATGCTGAACAACTGTCTTCTCTTGGTGGCTCTAGTCTTGCTGCTCGTTACCACGCATTGTCTGCAGATCATTTGGAATTTATGACTGAAGACGATGTCAAAGCAATGGCTGCTTCAGGAACCGTTGCAGTGTTACTACCCGGTGCATTCTATTTCTTGAGGGAAACACAACTTCCTCCACTAGAGAGTTTGCATAAACATGGTGTTCGTATTGCTTTGTCGAGCGACTTAAATCCTGGAACTTCTCCAGCATTGTCATTACGTTTGATGATGAACATGGGAAGTACCTTATTTCGCTTAACACCTGAACAAACATTGGCAGGGGTGACTCTTCATGCTGCACATGCTTTGGGACTACAAGATTCACATGGCAGTTTAGAAGTAGGCAAAGTTGCTGACTTTATTGCTTGGGAAATTGAACATCCATCTGAGATTGTGTACTGGCTAGGTGGAGATTTGCCTAAACGTATTATTCAGCATGGCAATGAAATTTGTGTGTAGTGCAAACAGTTTTAATTAGCGATATTTGATATGAATCATTCATTTACATGGCAAGGACGACATGATGGCGATGGTGAAGAACATCGACGTATCCATCATGTGGTAAATACCACACAACATGCTTCATTTGCCTTAATTGGTTTTGGTTCGGATGAAGGTGTAAAACGAAATAAAGGTCGTTTAGGCGCAGCGGATGCACCTGATATGATTCGAGCACAATTGGCAAATTTACCTGTACACCAATCTGTATCAATTGTTGATATTGGTACAGTCGTATGTGAGCAAGGTCAACTAGAAAAGGCACAAGCTGAGTTAGCAGATCAAGTTGAACGAAGTTTACAACAGGGAATGAAACCGATTGTTCTAGGTGGTGGTCATGAGGTTGCTTTTGGAAGTTTTTCAGGACTGTTCCAATACATCCAACATCATGAGCCGCAGCAAAAAATTGGAATCATTAATTTTGATGCACACTTTGATTTGCGTGAAGCAGAGCAGGTGACATCAGGTACACCATTTTTAAATGCTGCAAAATTATCAGAACAGAATCAAAAAGAATTTCATTATTTGTGCATCGGTGTCGCGAAGCATTCAAACACGAAAGCTTTGTTTGACACGGCAGATCGCCTGAACTGTCAATATATATACGATCAGCAACTTCAACTTTCAGAAATTGACCATTTGATATCGAAAATTAACGGTTTTATAGAAAAAATTGACGCGTTATACATTACAGTAGATCTGGATGTATTTAGTGCCAGCATTGCTCCCGGTGTGAGTGCACCTGCGGTCAAAGGAATTGATCTTTCGGTCTTTGATCCATTGTTTCAAGCCATAAAGAAATCTGGAAAAATTCGAGTTTTCGATGTGGCTGAATGCAATCCACGGTTTGATTTGGATAATCGAACAGCCAAATTAGCCGCTTATATTATTTTTAACTACATTTTTGACTGATGGCTTGGCGTGAGCTGACCCATCTATTTTCTTTTTATAAGGATAGACAATGTCTAATTTATCTTATATCTCTCAAAATAACGGTCCATGGTCAACTTACCTCGAACAAATCGATCGAGTTGCGCCTTACTTAGAGCATTTAAAAGATTACATCGACACATTGAAGCGCCCTAAACGTGCCTTGATTGTGGATGTGCCGATTGTAATGGATGATGGTACGATCCAGCACTTTGAAGGCTATCGTGTTCAACACAATTTATCACGTGGTCCAGGTAAAGGTGGTATTCGTTTTCATCCAGATGTTGACTTAAATGAAGTGATGGCACTCTCTGCGTGGATGACGATTAAAACTGCAGTTTTAAATCTTCCATTTGGTGGTGCTAAAGGTGGTGTACGTGTTGATCCGCGTAAACTTTCACCTCGTGAGTTAGAACGTTTGACACGTCGTTATACCAGTGAAATTAGTCACATCATTGGACCACAAAAAGATATCCCAGCACCTGATGTAGGTACAAACCCAAATGTCATGGGTTGGATCATGGATACATATTCATCTGGCCAAGGTCATACTGTGACAGGTGTTGTAACTGGTAAACCTGTACATTTAGGTGGTTCATTAGGTCGTATCAAAGCAACGGGTCGTGGTGTGTTTATCACAGGTCAACAAGTTGCTGAGAAGATCAAATTACCTTTAGATGGTGCGAAAATCGCAGTTCAAGGTTTTGGTAACGTAGGTAGTGAAGCAGCGTATTTATTCGTTGAGTCAAAATCTAAAGTCGTAACTATTCAAGACCATACAGGTACGATTTATAATCCAGAAGGTATTAACCTTGAAGAGTTAAAAGTTTATCTTCAAACAAATCAAGGTGTGGGCGGTTTTGCTGGTGCGCAAGCGATCAGTGATGAAGCATTCTGGGATGTGGAAATGGATATTTTGATTCCAGCAGCTTTAGAAGGTCAAATCACAGTTGAACGTGCACAAAAATTAACTGCGAAGTTGGTTTTAGAAGGTGCAAACGGACCAACATATCCTGAAGCCGATGATATTCTAGTTCAACGTGGTATCACGGTTGTCCCAGACGTTATCTGTAATGCGGGTGGTGTAACTGTTTCTTACTTTGAATGGGTTCAAGATATGTCGAGCTACTTCTGGTCAGAAGAAGAGATTAACGAACGTCTTGATAAACTGATGATTCAAGCAATCCATGATGTTTGGAATACTGCCAATGAGAAAGTATGTACGCTAAGAACCGCAGCATTTATTCTTGGTTGTGAGCGTATCTTAAAAGCACGTAAAGAGCGTGGTATTTTCCCGGGTTAATACGGGTGAAATAACAATAAGCGACCTTAAGACCATAGTTTTAAGGTCGCTTTTGTCTTAGAAGTTAATCTAAAAAGAAATCTTTTTGTAATTCTGTCTTTCCTTCAATACAAGCATAGCAGCCCAATTCAGTGATCCCAATTCTTGCAAGCGCTTGCTCATCAGTTAAACTTTGTCCTGTGAGTTCACCACGATTAGTCGTATAAATTGCATAAGCTGCATCTGCCATAATTTCTGGTTTGCGACTTAGTTGTAGAGTATTTTCTTCTCCTAGGTTTTTTGAAACAGCCGCAGTCGCAATATAAGTTTCTGGCCATAAGGTATTACAGGAAATTCCATATTGCCGAAACTCTTCTGCCATACCTAGCGTGAGGATAGTCATTCCATATTTAGATAGTGCATAGGGAGAAAGCATTCCTAACCATTTCGGTGACATATTGACTGGTGGAGACAAACTCAAAATATGTGGGTTTGAAGATTTTTTTAAGTAAGGTAGTGCTGCTTGGGCGCAGATAAATGTTGCTCTGTGATTAATAGTTTGAATCAAGTCATATTGTTTCAGTGAAGTTGACTCAACACCAGTGAGAGCGATTGCGCCTGCATTATTGATGAGCACATCTAATCCGCCGAGGGTTTCAACTGTTTGTTGGATAGCAGAATGAATTTGTTGCTCATCTCGTACATCTAAAATGAGAGGAAGTGCCTTACCACCTCCAGCTTTAATTTCTTCTGCAACACTGTATATCGTGCCTGATAATTTAGGTGTTTCGACAGCAGTCTTCGCAGCAATCACGACATTAGCACCTGCTTGGGCGGCCTTTATTGCAATTGCTCGACCAATACCACGACTTCCACCTGTGATAAAAACAGTTCTTCCTTGCATAGTTTTCATTGTAATTTCCTATTTCTAATTCATGTTAAAAATTAAGTTAAAGAATAAAAGGATGTGCAAATTTTTCAGGATTATACAACTGTCGTAGTTTGGCAATTTCGACAATTCGATGGTGCAATTGACGTTTAATTACGGCATAGGTCAGGCGATGTTTCTGTGACATATCTTCTGCAAATCGTAAAGTTTCAGTCTGTAAGGATTCAACAGAAAGTATCTGGCTCACTACTTGAGCTTGTAAACATTCAACGCCTGTCATCGATTTGCCTGTCAACGACATTTCCCAAGTTGCATATTGATTAGGTAGCAGTTGGACAATTTCTGCAATGATATCGGTAAAAGGAATGGTAAGTTTTATTTCAGGAAAACAGAATCGACCTTTATCTGACCGCATAAATCTAAAGTCACAAGCTGATGCTAAGATCGCACCGCCTGCATAAGCATTGCCATTGATTTCAGCAATGACAGGGAGATTCAATAATGCTAAGCGAAGTAACATATCTTCCAGTTGAATAGTAAATGCTTTTTTATCTTCGATAGATTGTTGCATCAACCACGCGAGATCTAAACCATTACAAAACGTTTTGTGATGATCACTTCGAATAATCAGGCTCGCGTTATTTTTATCGTTTTCAATTTCATCAAAAACCGAAATATATTCATCTAAAACGTCTTTGTTGAGCGCATTTTCCTGATCGCCGTTGATTAATGTCAGCACATAAATGGATTGTTGTTTATCGAGATGTAGGCTTGCCATTTAAGCAATTCCTCTAAGTTTATTCATTTATCTATGACTGATTATTCAGAATAAACTGCTCGCCCAATAGGGTAGACTATGCCATATTAATGATCATTTTAGGACACAGGATGTACTATGCGTGATCCTTTTGGGCTGTTTCAAGAAAACATTTCAGTTTCTTATGCCCATGTACTATTAGAAATTACTGAAGCCTATGGCATAGAGAATCAAACTGTTTTACATAATACTGGGTTGGTTCTATCAGCTATGAAACATGCTGTGCCAAAATGAGTGCTCATCAGTGGTCTAAGCTGGTGGTGAATGCATTACAACTCACAGGCAATCATCGCTTGGGTATTGAGTATGGACTCAAACTTCGTCCTACTTCACATGGGGCATTGGGCTTTGCATTTTTAAGTTGTGCTGATGTTGAAACTGCTTTGACACTCTGTCAGCAATATTTCTGTACTCGGATTCTGAACACCTGAATGGACTGTTGATCAGGATTTTGTCTATGTTTATTTAGATGATGTACATCCTGTTAGATTTGGTGATGAGCAACAATCAGCGCAATTACGATCTTTTCTAGTCGAATGTTTGATCTTTGGAGCAATTCATTTTTTAAGTTTATTTTCAAAAGAGCTGATTGAGCAGAGTGAAGTCTTTCTTGATTGGGAAGAAAGCAATGATTACCAGTGTATTGAGCTTTCAAAAGTTAAGATACATTTTAGTCAAAAAAGAAATGGGCTTCGTTTTCCTAAATTCTTCCTTAACTGCAAAAATAAAAATGCTGATCAAGTTTCTTTTCAGCAGGCACTTTTGTATTGTGAAAATGATAAAGGGCGGTTAGTTAAAGAAAATATAAGGGATTTACAGAAAAGTATCCGCTCTGAATTATTGTATAACTCAAGCAATGGTTATCCCACATTGCCCATGATTGCTGAACGTTTGAATATGTCTGAACGAACTCTAAAAAGACATTTACAGGCGCAAGGGACGACTTTCTTACAGATTCTAGCTGATGTACGATTTACGGAGGCTAAAAAAATGCTGCAACACAAACAATATAGCATCCAAGATATTGCAAGTATTGTTGGTTATGAAGAAGCGACCAATTTTATCCGTGCCTTTAAAAAGACATTTGGAGAAACACCAAGCCAATATCGAAAGCGTAGCTTAGCCAAATCTACTTAAATCGAGATTTCTTTATCAATAGCTAGAATAAATTGATCCACCGCATGTTGAATTTGCTCTGTCCATTCAAAAGAACAATTCATTCGAATAAAGTGTTGATGCGAGGGCAATACATTAAATAGCGGACTGGGTGCTATACCAATCTGTTGTTGAATCAGTTGTTCATAGATTTGCATGCTGCTGACTTTTTCAGGCAATTGAATCCAAAGAAAATAACCACTTGGATAATTATATACCTTGCAGTTTTCGGGTAAATGTTGTTTTAGGTATTGAAAAAATTGTTTTTTACTCTTTTCTAATGAGCGTCTGAGCGTTCTTAAATGCTTTTCATAATGATGATGGGTTAAAAAATCAACAAGGGCATTTTGTATGAGCGCATTCGCAGAAATCGTGCTCATCAGTTGTAAATGTTGAATGTGCTCTGAGAATTTACCTGCATAGACCCAGCCCATACGAAAACCAGAACCTAAAGTTTTCGAGAAAGAAGAGCAGTGCAATACCAAATTTTGTTGATCAAAATACTTCATTGGAAGTGGTTTCTGACTGCCATAAAACAATTCTTCATAGACATCATCTTCAATTAAATGAATTTGATGTTCATGCAAAAGTTGAGCAATTTTAAATTTGATTTCATCGCTGACTGTAAAGCCAATTGGATTGTGTGCATTGAGCATAAACCAGCAGACTTTGATTGGATACGTCTTAATTACTTGTTCAAAAGCTTCAATATCAAAACCATGCTGTGGATGCTCAGGAAGTGTAATGACTTTCAATCCTAAACGTTCGGCTGCCTGCCAAGCGCCATAAAAAATAGTTTGCTGCAATAAAATATAATCACCAGGTTGTGTGATCGCTTGCAAAGACAGATTGAGTGCTTCCAAGCCTCCAGATGTGATAACAATATCATCCGCATCGGTTGGAATACCTTGCATACAATAACGTTGGGCGATCAGTTTCCGAAGTTCCAAATTCCCAGGTGGAAGATTGGTGGTTTGGTCGTAACTATGTCGGTTACGGGAGAGTTGTCCCATGATTTGAATCAGCTTGGGTGGATAGAGCAACTGACTATCAGGAAATGCCGAACCTAGCGGACTGACATGTTTAGATTGGATCGATTTTAGATATTTAAATACTAGAGAGTTAATTTCAATTTTGGGATTCAATGCAACAATTGAGTGTGTTTGTGGAATTTGGGTCGATACTTGCTCAGCAACAAAATAACCAGATTTTTCTTTTGAATAAATTAATCCTTGTGCCTCTAATTCTTGGTAAGCATTCATCACAGTGATCAAGCTAAAACCTGAACGTTGTACTTGCTCACGTAGAGATGGAAGTTTGCTATGTGCCTTCCAAGTGCCATTTTCGATCAGTAATTTTAGATTGTGTGCTAACTGTTCAGACTTATACATGAAGTTTGCAGCCCTAATGATATCTGCTTTTATTTTAAAGAAAATCTATCAGGATTTTATAACAGATTTAGTCTAACCGAATCATCTGTTATATTTTTTTAAGCATGCTCTGTAGCTATTCAATACTTTAAGTAACGCTCAAAATAAAACCATGAACGATTAAAACTCCAAACACAAAATTTGAGTTTATTTGGTTCTAAAGAATGTTTCGATTTGACAGGGCGTATTCGATGTTTGTGACCAAAGAACTTAATGCGATGACAGCAGTTTTTGAAGACAGTATGCCTTCATCACTGATTAAGGAAGAATTACAACTTGAATATGTGAATCTTGAAGCGACTTTATTAAGAGCAAAAGTCTTAAGAAATTTTGCTAAAGAGAAAGTGACTTACATTGTGCAAACTCAAATTTATGAGAATGACCAAAATTTAGCATATTTATTTGCGCCGTTTGTGCTTGCCAATTTAAATCAGCCTGTGATTTATACCACGCTCAATTCATCTTCGGTTTTAAAGATATTAAATCAATATTATCAGGCAGAAAAAAGAGTGAAGTTGAATGTCATAGATTTGCTGCAAAGTCTGAAAGTTTATGTAGATGTTGTAGATCAACCCAAAAACCAAGAGGACTTTCTATTTAGAAACTTGGTTAAAGCACTCTGTCGATCAGATATTTCGCAAATTTTTCTGATCACATCATCAGCGATGAATCATCACCAACTTCAACAGTTGCAGGATTTCTTAAGTGTAAAGATTAGTGTCATTCAGACAGTATGTGAAGAAAGTATTGTAAAGGATGAAATGTTAAATACTCGGAAATTGTTGTTTAAAAACAAAGATGATTTCCATCGAAATATTTGTACATTGTTTTCATCTTTAAACGCAAAACTTATTGCACAAATAAGTCAACTTAGTGAAGTACAGGCAGCTCATCTTATTGAAGACATGTTTTATTCGGAACATATTTTTGAAAAATTATCAGTCTATGCCGAATACATGCAGACCCATATCCAAAATGGATCAAGTTATAAAACTTTATCCATGATTTAAAGATTTTAGAACCGAATACTTGTATTTAAATAGGAGTAGACAATATGTCTCAGCAACAATCTAAGTTTCCATACATAACAGTTGGTATCAGTATTTTACTTGGTTGCTTATTTTTAGTTTTCTTCTTCCTTGCGGTCAGTAATCAACCAGATTATATGCCTTCACAACAGAAGCAGAATATTCAAAAGATTCAACCAGCACATTCATCAACTGAATGAACTTAGAATGCTAAATCACTTATATTTTCAAACTTACTGCTGACGTTGTGTCCAACAGTAAGCTTTTTTTAGACGAATTATGAATATCGGCGAGGAGACTTGCCTGTCCATCTTTTGAATGCGGGCGAAAAATTAGTGATGTTGGTATAGCCTAAATGATCTGAAATGTAGTTTAAGCTTAGATTATGATTTCTTAACAACATGACTGCTTTGTTGCAGCGGACTTGCTCCACAATATCTCTAAAGTTCGTTTGTTCATCTGCGAGTTTTCTTTGCATGGTACGTTCTGAAATTTGAAGTTTCTCACAGATCTCCGTGATTGAGCTGATTCCTAAGACTTCATCGTAAACCAAGTCTTGAACAAGACTGCTAAAGGTTGAGTGTTTAATTAAATGCGTAATTGAGTTTTGCATTGTTCTCGCATTAGACGAGCCGTGATTGGATCAGCAGTTGGTAGTGGAATCTCTAAAATTTGTTTGTTAAAAACCAGTCGGGTTGAAGATTGATTAAATCGAACCTCTCCTGGCAACAAGTGTAAGAGTTCATCAAAATACTCTGGACGCTCAAATTGCTCATCAGCAAAGCCTGTTAGTTTATGACCTGATATTGCTTGCCCCATTTGTACGAAACCAAGTAATAAAGCAGTTTGAATCACCTCATCGTATTGATATGGTGTGGTTTGTTCAAAATATAGATACGCAAACTCATCATCAGTGTTTAATTTAATTTTATGTATGGTTGACTGTAGCGCAATAAACTCTTGAGCTATTTTTAAGGCATCATGCACATCTTGAGCTGCCAGTGCTGCAAAACCGATAAGTCCATGGCAGGTCACAGTCATCTGCATACCTAAATAAAAACCGAAAGCAAATGGCTGAGCTTTTGTGAGCAATAACGCTCGATCAATAATATGAATTGTCTGATCAAAATCAGCATGCCACATAGGTTCCAATAGCTTCGCTTGTTCAATCCCTGTGCCATTTAATAATTCTTCTTTTGTGACATTCCAACGCGTCACAACATCCGCAATCAATGCGATGTATGTTCCAGGTACAGTGTTTCTGTATTTGGTTGTGATTTGCATGAAGTGCCCATGTGTGTCGGGAAATGATAATAAGTTGACATATTCTGAACTATTGTCACAAGTTTTTTCTAGGAAAAATAGCAGTCTCTTGGTTAGAGGGTGAAAAGTGATGGCGCATTTAGATACAGTTCAAAAACAAAGCAGTAGAAAACCACTTGGCGCTCAGGTCAATATTCCACCACGACGTATGGATTTTGATTTTTCTAAAGCACCGATCAATGGTTATGCCAATGATGCTTATATGACAACTTTTTGGGCTGCATTTTCTGCACTATTTCCAAAAGGAGAATCTTTTTTCGTTGAGTCAGTACGACATTATCGCAACCAAGTACAAGGCGATATTTTTAAAGCTCAAATTGCAGGGTTCATTGGTCAAGAAGCTATGCATAGTAAAGAGCATGTTTCATTTAATAAGTTCTTTGCTGCACAAGGCTATCCAATGGATCATTTGGACCGAGATGTAGGAAATTTATTGTCCTTAATACAAGAATACGCTCCACATCGACTGCAATTAGCGATCACCGTTTGTTTAGAGCATTACACGGCTATCATTGCTGAATATTGTTTGAAAGCCGACCATATGCATCGCTTGGCTGATCCAGAAATTTTAAAAATATGGTTGTGGCATGCCTTAGAAGAAAATGAACACAAAACAGTGGCTTTTGATGTGTATCAACAAATTGGAGGGCACTATCTTGAGCGCAGCCTAATGATGATTCCAACGACCGTCACTTTGGCATTCATGTTCTTGTGGTTTCATGGACGTTTATTGGCTCATGACAAACGATTATTTTCGATTACCAAAAATTGGCGTGGTATTAAGCATTTTTGGGGACGTGGCGGTATGTTTCAGGGAATCGTTCCACAATTATTAGATTTCTTTAAACCTAATTTTCATCCAAGTCAGCATGACACTGATCAGTTGTTGAATGAGTGGAGAGAAAAGTTATTTGGTGAGTACGGAATTTTAAAAAATGAAATGAATTCCGCAAACAATAAAAAGTTAATGAATTAACTGAAATTCAATAGGAAATAAAATGAGAAAAGGATTTCTATTGATTGCCTTGATGTTGGGCTTTCAATCAGTACAAGCAAAGATAGATATTTGTGTGTTTGATTTGCAGGGTAAAGCAGGAGAATCATATAAAACCGTCGAGGAGTGGGCTTTGGCAGCCAAAGCCTGGAAAGTGGATATGAATCTCATCCCTTATCAAGATGAAGCCAAAGCGCAAAATGATTTTGATGCTGGGAAATGTGATGGTGTTTCCATGACCTCCATGCGAGCACGTAAATATAATAAATTCGCAGGTTCGATCGATGCGCTGGGTGCCGTGCCAAATAATTCGATTGCTAAAAAAGCAATTACTTATGTACTTGATCCTCGTAATAAAAATCGCCTAGTTACAGAAATGGATGGCGATAAGTATGAGGTTGCGGTGATTGTCCAAATTGGACTGGCTTATGTTTTTGTACGGGATAGAAATATTGATACGATCGAAAAGGGTAAAGGGAAAAAGTTTGCTTACTTACATTATGATCAAGCACAAAAGATGATTGTAGAGCGTTTGCAATTGGTTGGTGTGCCATCTGAAATTTCAGACTTTGCAAAAAAGTTTAATCAAAATCAAGTCGATGTGATTGCTGCACCTGCTTATGCATATAAACCTTTAGAAATTGAAAAAGGTATTAGTGCAAATGGGGCGATGTTTAACTTCCCCGTGGTCAATTTAACGGGTGATATTATTATTCGACCGAACAAATTCCCTCAAGGCTTTGGGCTCAAATCACGAGCTTGGGCAACTCAACAGTTGAATAAGAATTTTACGAATATTGCTCGTTTGGAGTCGGAAATACCGACAAAATATAAACGTAGCTTATCAGTTGATGATAAACGCCGTTATCAGCAAATGTTGCGCGATGGACGCATCGAACTGACTAAATTAGGCGTATATGACCGTACGATGATGAGTGTACTAAAGCGTGCTCGTTGTACGGTGGAACGTACAAATTTCGAATGTTCTTTGAGTGGGGAATAATTACAACTACTAATTATTCATGAGGTAGCTGATAGTCTCTAGAGGATTCAAGAGTAATAAGAATTTTTGAATCTACATTAAAAAACAAAAGCCTACAGAAAGTAGGCTTTTCTATGCATAAATTAGAATAAAACAAACTGAATCCGACAAATCATAAATAGAAAAGAATCTCAATTCGTGATAATTCTATCTCCAATATACGAAAAAAAGCTCAAATGAGGGCAAAATGGATAATTCAGAACAAAACATCCACAAGCAAGAAAATCAAGGTTATGCGCGTATAGAGCCATATACTCAACCCGCTGGTGGTTGGGGAGCATTGCTTAGCGTTGCGCGAAACTTAAAACGCCAAGATGTTCTAAAAAAAGGTTCAATCACACTATTAAACATTAATCAGCCGACAGGCTTTGATTGTCCAGGTTGTGCATGGCCTGAAAAAAAAGATACTCATGCCTTTAACTTTTGTGAAAATGGTGCAAAGGCTGTTGCTTTTGAGGCAACTAGTAAAACAGTAACACCAGAATTTTTTGCAAAACATACTGTGAGTTGGTTATCTGAGCAGAGTGATTTTTATTTAGAGGATTTAGGTCGCCTTACTGATCCTATGCGATATGACATCGTGTCAGATAAATATATTCCGATCAGTTGGGATGAAGCTTTTAAGCTGATTGCAAAACATCTCCAAGCACTGGATGACCCCAATCAAGCGGCTTTCTATACATCAGGACGTACCAGCAATGAAGCAGCTTTTTTATATCAATTATTTGTAAGAAGCTTTGGAACCAACAATTTCCCTGATTGCTCGAATATGTGCCATGAGACCACCAGTGTGGGATTAAAGCAGTCGATCGGTTTAGGGAAAGGCACTGTAATTCTAGATGATTTTGATCAGGCTGATGCTATCTTTAGTTTTGGTCATAATCCAGGAACTAACCATCCTCGAATGTTAGCAACTTTAAGAGAAGTTTCTAAACGGGGAGGTAATATTGTCGCAATTAATCCAATTAAAGAGCGTGGTTTGGAGCGTTTCCAAGACCCACAAGCGCCTTTGGAGATGATGACTAACAGCAGTACACCAATTAGTCGTTATTATTTTCAACCTAAAATTGGTGGGGACTACGCATTACTTTTAGGGGTCCTTAAGCATTTATCTGAATGGGATAAAAAAGCATTAGCGCGAGGCAAATCTAGCGTATTTGATCGAAGCTTTATCGAAAAAAATACGGTTGGTTTTGAGCAGATGATTGCTGAGGTTGATCGAACAGAATGGGAGCAAATTCATAAATACACAGGGCTTCCACCTGAACATTTGGAATCAATTGCACAAATGTTTTTAGATGCTAAAACCGCGATTTTTTGTTGGGGGATGGGAATTACTCAACATCGTCACGGTACAGCCAATATTCATATGTTAGCCAATCTGATGTTGGCTCGAGGACATATTGGACGACCTGGTTCAGGTCTATGCCCAGTTCGTGGTCATAGTAATGTACAAGGCGATCGGACAATGGGTATCAACGAAAACCCAAGTGACCAGTTACTTGATAGTCTCGATCGAGTTTTTGGCATTCAATCACCACGAAAACATGGATATGGTGTGGTTGATACCATCAAAGCAATGTATGAGGGTCAAGTAAAGGTCTTTATTGGTTTAGGTGGGAATTTTGCAGTTGCAACACCTGATACGCCGTATACACAAGAAGCTTTACGCAAATGTAATTTGACTGTTCATATCGCAACTAAATTGAATCGCAGTCATTTGGTGTGTGGTGCAGATGCTTTAATACTCCCATGTTTAGGGCGGACAGAAGTTGATCAACAGCTTCATGGACCTCAAGCAATTTCTGTCGAAGATTCCATGAGTAATGTGCATTTATCAGCAGGACGCAATCCTCCAATCTCAGAAAATATCTTATCGGAACCTGATATTGTTGCTCGCATGGCTGAGGCAGTATTACCAACGAGTCAAGTCAAATGGCGATGGTACATTGAAAGTTATGATCGCATTCGTGATTCGATTGCAGATGTATTTGATGAATTCCATGATTTTAATCAACGTGTTTATCAAACAGGAGGTTTCCATTTAGAACATCCAGCTAATCAACATGTTTGGAATACGCCAAGCGGCAAAGCACAATTTTTAATTACCCCTTTGGCGGAAGTGTATGAAGATACCGAACATCAATATGCAGCCGCGTATACTCAACAAAAAGTTTATACCTTAATGACCACTCGATCGCATGATCAATACAACACAACCTTATATGGACTTGATGATCGATATAGAGGTGTTTTTGGTCAACGACGAGTGCTGTTTATGAATCAGTTAGATATCGATTCGGCAGGCTTTGAGGCAGATCAATGGGTCGATATTGAAAGTGTATTCTCTGATGGTGTTAAACGAATTGTGCATAGTTTTCGCATCGTGCCATATAACATACCTGTGGGCAGTTTGGCTGCATATTATCCAGAGACTAATCCATTGGTCGCACTCGGTAGCCATGACAAACAGGCAAAAATTCCTGCATCAAAAAGTGTGCCCGTGATACTACATGCTGGAAAAGCCCCTGAGCATTTTAACTTGGCTGTAGAAGTTGAACCTGAGTTAGCAAATCAACGTGTGAGCAATCTCTAGTGAATAAATTTGATGCTTGTTGAGATGAATGGGAGACTAAATACTGTGGTGGTAGATACATTAGGCTATGAAACTGTAGAGGTACATCGTTTTCATCAGAATACGTCTGAAAATGAAATGGATTATATTGTTCAAGAATATCCTGTTGCATTGATTTATAACGGTATTTCTCATGCAGTGATGATGGCGACACCCGCTGATCTTGAAGTTTTCGCAAAAGGATTTAGCCTTTCTGAAAGTATTATAAATAGTTTAAATGAGCTATATGCAATTGAAATGAATCAAAATGAACTTGGAATCCAAATAGAGATGACGATTTCATCACGTGCTTTTATAGCTTTAAAACAACATCGACGCATGATGGTGGGTCGCACGGGTTGCGGGTTATGTGGAATTGAAAGCCTGAAGCAACTCTATTTAGATCTTCCGAGTATTTCTACACGTTTAAAGCCTTCTTGGTTAAATCAAATTCCAAGTGCGATGGCACAACTCAAGGTGAGACAAACAATCAGTGAACTTACAGGTGGTGCACATGCAGCAGCTTGGGTTGTTAATGGACAAATTGTTGCTTTATTTGAAGATGTCGGTCGGCATAATGCATTGGATAAATTGCTTGGCTATTTGGCTGAGCAAAAGTTAGATGTCGGAGATGGATTTATTGTGATGACCAGTCGTGCCAGTTATGAACTGATTCGCAAATGCGCCCAATACAACATAGCTTTGCTGGCAACGATTTCTGCTCCAACCAGTATGGCGATTGAGATGGCAAAAAAATTAAATTTAACTCTAGCCAGTTTTTGTCGTGGGGATAAGTTTGTTCTATATAGCCAATAATTATCAATATCTAGAATTTTTAAAGGCAATCAATAATTTATGCCTCAGCTTTTGCTAACTCTGTTTCGATATAGCTAATAATCATCGTACTTAAACCTTTAACCATTTCATCAAAGCTAATTTGAGGGTTAGGTAAGATGAGATGACGAGCGACGTTAAAGATACTGCTGTTGATACTGATATAGGCTGTAACGCTCAAATTATTAACTTTTAGATATCGAGGATGGCGCATCATATATTTCATGAGCACTTCCATCAACGCCATTTCAATTTGTCCGATATAGCGTTCATATTTAAGTTCTGTGGCATAGCGTAGACATATAAGATAACGATCATTGTCGCGTGTGAGCAAATCTCGGAACGTATAAAAGATCATCTGAAACAATGGTTCAAGCTCCATTTCCACGATGATAGGAGTAAGTTCTTTCACCATATCTAATACTTCTTTTACAAAAGATTTGGCCATCGCATCATAAATTTCTTCTTTATTCTTAAAGTATTCATAAAGTGAACCTACACTCACTCCAGCAATATCAGCAATATGGCGGGTCGTTGTTCCACTAGTTCCATTGGCAGCAACAGCGATAAAACCTGCTTCGATGATAGTATCAACAGTAACTTTTGAGCGATTTTGACGAGGTTTACGAGTAGCCATTTCAGTGAAAAATAAAATCCGAACATATTGTCAGATTAGCATGCCCTGATATCTCATGAAAGTTCTATTAAATTAATCCGAACAAAAATAATTACTAATTTTTAAATTATGCTTTTGAATTTGTAATAAATACCAGTTTAGATAAGATAAATAAAATTATTTCATTATTTTTTCTTAATTATGTTTTATTTAAATTAATGATAATTATTGTTTTTTATTTTAATTGCTGTGAATTTTTATGATTGAGATTGCTTGTTGGGTCGTATCAATATTAGAAAAATATAGGATAAAAAATCTTCATTTTTACCCGAATTGAATCCGAATATAAGATCGGTTTACATTGGTTCTAGTAGGGAACTAGGTTCAATAAAATCTCCCGAATCTTTTTTCGTAACTTAAAAAAGAATGAGTGTGGCGAAAAGAGATGAACCTAATCCAAAGAATATTAAAGGGCAAATGATGCTCAAGTGAAGTAGGTAGGTGTAGCCATGATTAGCAGCACGTTGAACAAAGGTTTGAGTTTATTTAAATCCAACCCAATAACTGAGCAAATCGATTTTGCGAGTAAAAAAAGCATACCCATTCGACACTTGGCAATCGGATTTGAAGGTAAACAGATTGATTTATCATTCTATATGAATAACCAGTTTGCAACGATTTTCTTTGCAACGCTTTCTGTTTTCTTGACTTATGGTGAAGATTTAGTGATTGAAACAGCACGTCACCATCGTGATTTGCTCAAAGATCCTATTTTAAAACAACGTGTAACCTCTTTGATTGGCCAAGAAGCGATTCATTCTAAATTACATAATGAATTTAACGACGCAATTGTTGAACTTGATTATCCTGTGCGCTTGTATCGTTTTCTTGGTGAAAAGTTTTTTGATCATATTTTCTTGAAATTCCCACAACTATTAAAACTTTCTCTAATGGCTGGAATCGAGCATTTCACGGCCGTGTTAGCAGAATACATGATGGCGCATGAGCAGAACTTCTATTTTTCTGATGATGCAAAGACACGTGCTTTGTGGATGTGGCACATGCTTGAAGAGTCTGAACATAAGGATGTTGCTTATGATGTTTATCAAACATTGAATGGTAATTATGCGTTACGTGTTACAGGATTCTTCCTTGCATATTTCACGATTCTTGGGCTGATTCCATTCTCAGCAACATTAGTTCCAGTCTTGCGTAAACCACAAGAAATGTTAACTGTGAAGTTTTGGAAAGATGCTCGACGTGGTGTGAAATTAATCTTTAGCCCTAAAGATGGTGTGTTCGGTAGTACTCAGGCTCGAATCTTTGATTATTTACGCAGAGATTTCCATCCTAACGATCATGATGCATCAGAATATTTTAAATACTACGAGAAAAAATTGTTATCAGAAGGCGGTGCTTTACATCCTTTCTTTGTGAAAGAGTTTACACCTAAAGTTCAGGCAGCTTGATTGATTTAAAGTTATGCAGTGCGCTAGTGAATTATCGTTTTCGAGTGGCAAAAATGATCAATTCGTTATGAGCAATTTGGTTCTTGTTGGTCATATTTTGCTAGTGCACTATGCATCGAATATCTTGATAAAGACCAGTATTAGATTTTATCGAGATAATGTTTGGCACAAACATTCTTAGAAATTTTTTTAAGAGCTGAGATGTTTCAAATTGCAGAAATAATCTTAAAGACAATTTGATCATTTCATTGGATGTGCCGCTATTAATTTTTATATTACTCTCTCTGTGGGGGACAAGCGATGGTCGCTCAAGTTATTCGAAATGTATTTTCAGACAAACTTAGTACTAAATATCAAGGCATTGTCCAAAATTTAGCGAACAAGGCTCCAATTCCTATTCGTCATTTTGATTTCAAATTTAATCCAGCTGAGTTGGATCAGAAGTTCTTCTTAAATAAAGAGTTGGCGACTTCTTATTTTCATGCTTTATCGATTTTCTTAACCTTTGGTGAGGATGTGGTCATTGAGACAGCTCGTCACCATCGTGAATTTATTAATGATCCGATTTTGAAACAAAGATTGACTTCATTAATTGGTCAAGAAGCAATTCACTCAAAAATTCATAATCAATTCAATGATGAAGTTCTCAAAGAGAATGGTTATCCAGTCGAATTGCTCCGCGCCATTGCAGATAAAGTGTTTGAGTACGGAATTTATAAACTACCGCACTCTATGCAGCTATCTTTAATGGCAGGTATTGAGCATTACACCGCTGTACTCGCTGAATTTATGATGCAGCATGAAGAATATTTACTTGGTTCACAAGATGAAAGACAACGTGCGATGTGGATGTGGCACATGCTCGAAGAATCAGAGCATAAAGATATTGCTTATGATGTTTTTCTAGAGTTATCGGGCGATTACTGGGTTCGTATCACGGGATTCTTACTTGCAAGTTTAACCATTTTAGGTGGTGTTTCTTTAGGTGGTTACTTGATGCCATTTATTCGTAAGCCAAGTAATTTGATCAATCCACGTTATATGAAAGATGTATTAGAAAGTACAGCTTTGTTATTCGGTAGTGAACGAGGTGTATTTGGTAGTAGCTTTATGCATATCTTGGAATATTTACGTCCAAGCTTCCATCCAAACGACCATGACACTACAAAATACATGGAATATTACAAAGAGCGTTTATTAAATCCAGAAACAGGTTTGTTATCACCTTATTTCTTAAAAGAATTTGTGCCACCTGTTCGTGCAGCATCTGCATAACTTGGTCAAGCTGAAACAATATTTTGGAATACAAATATGAAATTATTTGGAAAGAAAGCCAAACCAAGCCAAAACGCATATGCAGTGGTAACTGGTGCGGGAAGTGGGATTGGTCGTAGTTTTGCACTTGAACTGGCAAAGCGTGGCGGGACTGTGGTTTGCTCCGATATTAACTTGGAAGCAGCAAAAGAAACGGTTGCCTTAATCGAGCAATTGGGTTCAAAAGCTTTTGCAGTAAAGTGCGATGTTGGAAATGCTAAACAAGTTGAAAAGCTTGCTGACCAAGCAGAACAACTTATGCAACATCCAACAACACTTGTGATCAACAATGCAGGTGTTGGGTTGGGTGGTAAGTTTGATGAAACCTCTCTGGAAGATTGGAAATGGGTTTCAGATATTAACTTATGGGGCGTGATTCATGGTTGTCACTATTTCGTACCAAAGTTTAAACAACTTGGTCGTGGTGCAATTATCAATGTAGCTTCGGCAGCGTCTTATACTGCGGCACCTGAAATGACAGCGTATAACGTGACTAAAGCTGGGGTACGTGCTTTGTCTGAAACGCTTTCAGCTGAATTGAGAAAACATAACATCAAAGTCAATGTGTTATGTCCAACATTGGTGCCTACCAATATCATCAAAAACGGAAAAGTACCGCACAAGGGTATCTTGGACTATGCACTGACAAACTTGGCCTTCACGACCAGTGACAAAGTTGCCAAGTTGACATTAGACCGTTTGGATAAAGATCAGCTTTATACCATCCCTCAGATTGACGCAAAACTATTCTGGTTAATGAAACGTACTGCTCCGAATTTATATGCAAAATTCTTGGGTACATCATACCGATTAATGAAATAAAACCTGTTTAGGAAAAGATTTTAATTACTGAGATAAGCTTTTTTTAGGTTAATTAATGTTTATTTCAGTTAAATAAATGAAAGGATATTTTGAATGACAGCTCAAGCAAAAAAATTAAATTCTGCTGACAAAAAAGCCCTCCCTCAGCATATTTACGATACGTTTATCGTAGGCGCAGGGATTTCAGGTATTGCAACAGCAATCCGTCTTAATCAAGTTGGTTATAGCAACTATAAGATCATTGAAAAGGCAACACGCGTTGGTGGTACTTGGCGCGAAAACACTTATCCAGGTTGTGGTTGTGACGTACCGTCAGCTTTGTATTCATACTCATTTGCTCCAAGCGCAAAATGGAGTCACTTGTTTGCTCGTCAACCTGAAATTTTGAACTACTTAGAAGAAGTGAGTGAGAATTTTGGCGTAAGTTCAAAAATTGAATTTGGTACAGAGTTACTCAGTGCAAAATGGGATAATGAGCGTAATTTATGGGTGATGGATACTAATAAAGGGCAGTTCTTGTCACGCTCAGCGATCTTCGCAACAGGCCCAATTACAGAAGCTCAAATTCCAAAATTAGATGGTCTAGAGACCTTTACTGGCGAAATGTTCCATTCAGCAAGATGGAATCATGATTATGATTTGACTGGTAAACGTATTGCGGTCATCGGAACGGGCGCATCAGCAATTCAGTTTGTGCCACAAATTCAACCAAAAGCTAAAGAATTATATGTATTCCAGCGTACCGCGCCGTGGGTTGTTCCAAAACCTGATACGGATTTGGGTGATGTAAGTAAAAAATTAATCGAAAAATATCCATTAATTCAAAAAACTTGGCGCCAAGCAGTTGCTCAATCATTGAATGCGATTAACTTTGGTTTACGTAATCCTGCTGTGTTAAAACCAGTGGGTGAGTTGGCTAAACTGATTTTACGTTTCCAAATTGAAGACGCAGAGCTACGTAAAAATGTAACGCCAAACTTCACTATTGGTTGTAAGCGTTTATTGTTCGCAAACAATTATTATCCAGCTTTACAGCAACCAAATACTAAACTCATCCCTCATGGTTTAGTCAAGGTTGAAGGTAATACTGTTGTTGCCGCAAATGGTGAGCGTCATGAAGTTGATGTGATCATTTGGGGTACAGGTTTTGAAGTCTCTCATCCACCGATTGGCAAGCGTGTTGCGAATGAAAAAGGTGAGATTTTAAATGACCTTTGGAAAAGCAGTTCTCCAGAAGCGTATTTAGGTACAAGCATTGAAAACGTACCAAATGCTTTCTTGGTTTTGGGTCCGAACGTTCTGGTATATGACTCTTTTATTGGTCTAGCAGAAGCTCAACTTGATTATATCGTTGATGGTTTATTGAAAATTAGAGATCAAGGTATTGCCAAGTTAAACATCAAACCTGAAGTGATTAAAAAGCACAATGAGTTAGTACAAAAGCATCTTAAAACCACTGTTTTCAATGCTGGTGGATGTAAGAGCTACTATTTAGATGCAAATGGTCGAAACTTTGCTGCTTGGCCTTGGTCGTTGAAAAAGTTAAAGCAACGTTTAAAACAGATGGATTTAAATGATTACCAAGTGACGTATCAAACTGAAAAGACCAACTAATTTTTTAGTCGAGTGATATTAGGGCAGTAAATTTTATCTTAGGATGGAGTTTGCTGCTTATTTTTTGCAAGATAGAAATAAATTAGGAAATAAATATGAAAGATGGACAATCAAGCCGAACGGCTGAGGCGGCTGCGGCATTACGTGCGAATCATTTTCAAAATGCTCAAAATCCAGTTTTTTCTGACCCATTTGCATTTGAGCTAACCAGTAAAGGTTGGCAAAAATTATTGAAAACATCGCTCACCGTTAAAGTGATGAATTCAACTGTATTTAACCGAACTTTAGGTTTACTGACAGGGCAAGTTGTTGGTCGTTCTCGATATGCAGAAGACTTATTGCAGCAAGCGATTCAGCAAGGAACTCAGCAATATGTCTTGGTGGGTGCAGGTTTAGATTCGTTCACGTTGAGACAAGCACAGCGCTATCCTAATCTAAAAATTTTTGAAGTTGATCATCCTGATACCCAAGCGGCAAAACAGTTGAAACTCAAAGAATTTGGTGACATTCCAGTTAATGTTGAGTTTGTATCAATTGATTTTGAAAAAGAGTCGATTGCAGATGCTTTGGCAAGAAGTTCATTTCAACAAGATGGAAAAGCATTTTTTTCTTGGTTGGGTACAACACACTATCTTGAACCACAGACCACACTACATACTTTATCGAGTATTGCTCAAATCGCTAGCGAGGGAAGTGAAGTGGTTTTAGATTATTCAATTGACTATCGTGAGTTGAATGGTGTTGAACGGTTCGGAAGTTTATTTATTTCACAATTTACTCGTTTCTTGAAAGAACCATTAAAAGGTCAGTTTCGACCGAAAGATTTGCATCAAGCTGTGAATGAAATCGGCTATCAGGTCTTAGAGGATTTATCAGGTGATGGTCTAAGTGAGCGCTATTTTTATCAGCGTCCTGATCATATTCGACATACGATAGCAACGCATATGTTGCATTTACTTTTAGCTAAATAGGCATATATATGACTTAGCTCCTAAGAGTTTCGGGGCTAAGTGTCTAAATAAAAAGATGCTTAATTAAAATAAATTCTGTATAAAATCCCATTCGGAAATTAATAAAAATAAATATTGGTAAAGCAAAGCGTTGGAGTATATTGCTAAAATAAATCAATAAAAGAAAGAGTAGCAATTGGGAAGCGTATGTACATTGATCTAAACAGTGATTTAGGCGAGAGCTATGGCTCATGGTCTATGGGTAATGACGAACAAATACTTCCGATTGTTAGTAGTGCCAATATCGCTTGTGGTTTTCATGCAGGCGATCCCAAAAGTATTCTACAAACATTGAAGCAAGCTGCCCAATTAAAAGTGAGTGTAGGTGCGCATGTCTCCTATCCAGACTTAGTGGGTTTTGGCCGTCGTAATATGGATGTGGCATATGATGAGTTATATGCAGATGTCTTGTATCAAATTTCAGCTTTACAAGGTCTAGCACAAGCCGCAGGCACTAGCGTTCGGTATGTAAAACCTCATGGTGCTTTGTACAACACTATCGCTACCAATTTAACTCAAGCAAAAGCAGTTATAGATGCGATCTTGGCTTACGACTCGTCTTTGGTATTAGTCGCTTTAGCTGGTTCACCCTTAATTGAATTTGCAAGAAAGCAAGGTTTAAAAGTCGTATCAGAAGCATTTGCTGATCGTGCTTACCATCGTGATGGGACCTTGGTTTCGCGTCGTCAAGAGGGTGCAGTTTTGCATGATGTAGAAATGATTGCTGAGCGTGTATTAGATATGATCAAAAAAAAGGGTGTCATGTCTATAGAAGGCGAATTTACCCCGCTTAAAGCCGATACAATCTGTTTGCATGGAGATTCGTTAGGAGCATTACAGATGGCAAAAGTGATTCGCCAAACCTTAGCTGATCACCAAATTGCTATACATAGCTTTGTATCTTAAGACTTATAGATCATATCGTTGAGTGCTGGAATGAGATTTTTATCGGTCAATGAAAATGCATTTTTAATTGAATTAGATGCTTTAGAAACAACAATTGCAGTATATCAATCACTCAATCAAGCGAATCATCCTTATATTCAAGAATTAATTCCTGCTGCTCGAACAGTCTTGGTGTATTTCGATCCAATTTGGATTGATCAACTTAGCTTGATCAAATGGATTCGTTCCCAAAAAATTGAATTAAAACGATTTAATTCAACTAAAGAAATTGTTATTGGTGTTCATTATGATGGTTGTGATTTAGCAGAAATAGCCGATCATTTAGGGCTAACAACTCAACAATTGATTCGAAAACATACCGAAACCTGCTGGCAAGTTGCATTCATTGGTTTTGCACCGGGATTTGCTTATTTGATGAGCCATGACCAGCCATTTGGTAGTGTCCCACGCCGATCCTCACCCCGTAAAAAAGTAACAGCAGGATCGGTCGGTTTAGCAGGAGAATATAGCGGAATTTATCCTAAGGAGAGTCCTGGTGGGTGGCAACTGATTGGGAGAACGGATGAAATCATGTGGGATATTCACCGAGAAAATCCAGCTTTGTTACTGCCTTCTGATCAAGTGATTTTTAAAGATATTAGTCGAAACCCAACACAAACCTCTGTTTCAACAACCCTAGTTCATTCAAATTTAGCAACCCACAAACCTGTTTTATTTGAAGTATTAAATACTGGATTACAAGTCTTAGTCCAAGATCAAGGTCGACATCATGTAGCATCTCTTGGAGTTGGAAGAGCAGGCGCGTTAGATCAGAGTTCTTTTGCTGAAGCGAACCTAATCGTTGGTAATCCTAAACACGCAGCAGTGTTAGAAATTTTAAATGGTGGGCTAAAACTTAAAGTCATTCAGCCATCTGTAATCGCAGTGACGGGTGCATTGAGTGAGCTTTGGATTACTTATAAAGAGACAGGTAAAAGACAAGCCAGTTTATCCCAACCAATCGCTTTAGATGAAGGTGATGAGATCTATCTAACACAGCCTAAAGAAGGGTTGCGTAACTATCTTGCAGTTCAGGGTGGAATCTATGCGGAGCAAATTCTAGGTAGTGTCAGTTATGATTCGCTTGCAGAATTGGGTACATCACCTATTCAGGTTGGTGATCAGATTTATTCTGCTCAGTTAAAAACATATCCTGTTGAGTTAAATCATTTTGTTCGAACAAAACCAAAAGTAGGCGATGAAATCATTATAGATGTGTGTTTAGGTCCTCGAACAGATTGGTTCTCTACAGAAAGTTTGGAATTGTTCTTCAATCAGCGTTGGCAAGTCAGTGCCGAAAGTAACCGAATTGGATTGAGATTAAGTGGTGAAAAACCGCTAGTGAGAGAGAGCGACAAAGAGTTACCGAGTGAAGGATGTTGTACTGGTGCGATACAAGTACCCCCAAATGGTCAGCCTGTCTTATTTATGAATGATCACCCAATTACAGGTGGATATCCAGTCATCGCGAGTGTTACAGCATATCATCTTGACCTAATCGCGCAGATTCCAACAGGGTGTTTGATTAAATTTAGACAAATTTCAGATTTTATGGACTTAAAATAAATGTACAGTTCACATAAGCTTTTAATTGCAAATCGGGGTGAGATTGCAGTTCGAGTGATTCAAGCTTGCAAAGATTTAGCGATTAGATCGGTTGCAATCTATGCAGATGATGACATGGCGAGTTTACATGTCAAAATGGCGGATGAAGCTTGGGCGCTATCGGGTTTGACTGCAAAAGAAACTTATCTCGATATTAATAAAATTTTGGCAATTGCCAAAAAAGCTCAAGTCACGATGATTCATCCAGGATATGGTTTCCTTTCAGAACGTGCTGATTTTGCGCAAGCCGTATTGGATGCAGGTCTTATTTGGGTTGGGCCATCTCCTAAGGCAATTCAACAACTTGGTGACAAGATTCAAGCAAGAAAAATTGCTCAATCAGTTGGTGCTCCATTGGTACAGGGCACAGCACAACCACTACAGTCTGCAGAAGAAGCACTAAAGTTTGCTAAACAATATGGCCTCCCGATTGCTATCAAGGCCGCTTATGGTGGCGGTGGACGTGGTTTAAAGGTCGCTTGGGAGCTCGAGGAAGTTGCGAGCCTGTATGAGTCTGCCGTCAGAGAAGCTACAGCAGCCTTTGGACGAGGCGAATGTTATGTTGAACAATATTTGGATAAGCCTAGACATATTGAAGCTCAGATTCTCGCAGATCAGTTAGGTCATATCGTTGTTGTTGGAACACGAGATTGCTCTTTGCAAAGACGTAATCAAAAGCTTGTAGAGGAAGCGCCAGCACCGTTTATCTCAGATGAGATTTATCAACAAATTGTAAGTTCATCGATCAAGCTGTGTCGTGCAGTTGATTATGTCGGGGCAGGTACAGTCGAATATTTATTGAGCCAAAATAGCAAGCTGTCATTTTTAGAGGTTAATACACGATTACAAGTTGAACATCCCGTGTCTGAACAAACTTCGGGACTAGATATTGTTGTGGAACAAATAAAAATTGCATTAGGTGAACCGCTTTCAATCCAAGCTACGCCGAAAGTTCAAACACATGCAATTGAGTTTCGTATCAATGCCGAAGATCCTGCACGTGGATTTATTCCCTCATTTGGTCAAATATCCAAATTTATGGCGCCATCTGGTATTGGAATTCGTCTAGACACAGGCGTTATGCAAGGAAGTGAAGTCTCCTGCCATTTTGATTCTTTACTTGCAAAATTAATCGTGACGGGACCAACACGTGAGATTGCCATTCAACGAGCTAAAAGGGCTTTAGCTGCTTTTGAAATAGAAGGTATAGCCACTGTTTTACCTTTTCATAAAGCAGTATTGCAACATCCAGATTTTGTTGACGAATTTAAAGTACATACGCGATGGATTGAGCAAGATTTTTCTCACGAATATGAAGTTCAACAGCGAAGTATGATTCAGGATGATCATCAATTTGCACGCTTCATGATTGAAATAGATGGGAAGTTACAACAAATTGGATTGCCGAAGGAGTTTTTAAATTTTCAAACCGTTCAACAGAATGTAAAACCTACAGAAGAAGTTAAAGTATTTGATGAAAAAACACTGCTTGCTCCAATCTCAGGTGTAATTACAGCTTGGAAAGTAGAAGACAATCAAATGGTAGAAAAAGGTGATGTAGTTGCAGTGATGGAGGCAATGAAAATGGAAGTTCAGGTAACTGCTCATCGTAGTGGACAGATTAAGCAATTAGCACAGATCCATCAAAATTATTCAAACGATGAGAAAATAGCTGAGATTCATGCTCTGAGAGCATTATAATAAAAAAGCCACTAGATCATTATCTAGTGGCTTTGTATGGCTTAACGACGGCTTTGATTGTACACAGCCATAGCTGCTGGTAGGTTCTTACGCATATCGCCAATACGTTGAGTATTTGATGGATGCGTTGATAAGAATGATGCACCGCCAGGACCATCAAGACGATTCATTTTTTCCCATAAGCTGATTGCCGCGTTAGGATTGTATCCAGCGCGAGCCATTAACATTAGACCGCCGTAATCGGCACGACTTTCGAGATTACGAGAATAAGGTAAACCAATACCAATTTGGCTACCTAAGTTAATTGCTGCATTTCCAGCTTCACCAATATTAGCGCCTGCATAGCTGGTACCAATACCAATGGCTAGGCTAGTCAGTGCTTGAGCCCCAATTTTGCTTTTAGCATGCTCTTCAAGGGCATGGGTCATTTCATGTCCCATAATTGCAGCGATTTCATCATTGGTTAAATTAAGCTTATTTACGATACCTGTGTAGAAAACAACTTTACCGCCAGGTGCGACATAAGCATTCACGTTGTCAGATTTCAACACTGCAAGCTGCCAATCAAAGCGTTGTCCAGTTTGATTCATTCGATCTGCGTAAGGTTTTAAACGTAAGAAAACCGTATTGATACGTTGATAAGTGCTAGAACTAGTATCAAGTTGGTTTTTAGCACGAGCTTCTTGAGTCATTTTAGAGAAACTTTGTGCTGATTGAGCATTCAAAGTTGCACTATCTGCACCAGCCATATCAGCAAAAGAAGCACAACCAGAAATGGTCATCACTGATGCTGCACAAAGGCTTAAAGCCAGCTTCTTCATACTTATTCTCTCCAAATCAGTATCTTATTGGTTTAATCTTTCATTAGAATTATAAAAAATGTTTGAAGCGCATAACATTCTGAATCTCTCTATAATCATTGTAATTATGTAATCAAACTGAAAATGATATTTGAGATAAATCAAAAAATTAAAGCCAGTGTGAGGCACTGGCTTTGTTAAGAGTCACTTGAAGCGTGTAACGATTATTCTTCGTCGTCAAACTCTTCTTCAGTAAATGCATTTTCTTCTAATGACGTATCAAAAATTAAAATTGCTTTACCATCAATTTGAATCATGCCTTGATCTTCAAGCGTCTTAAGAACACGTCCAACCATTTCACGTGAACAACCGACAATACGACCAATCTCTTGGCGAGTAATACGGATTTGACGACCATTTGGTAAGATCATTGCTTCTGGTTGCGAAGATAAATCAATTAAACAACGTGCAATACGACCAGATACATCAATAAATGCAAGGTCAGTTACTTTACGTGTTGTATTTTTTAAGCGGCGAACTAATTGAGCAAATACCGCGTAGCTCAAATCAGGATATTGTTTGCTTAATTCGTGGAAGTTGTCGTATGAAATCTCGGCGATTTCACAAACATCACGAGTTCTTACTTCCGCAGTACGTTGTGGGTTCTTCTCAAAAAGACCCATTTCGCCAAAGAAATCCCCAGGGTTTAAGTATGCAACGACAATCTCACGTTCATCATCTTCACGTAAAATAATTGACACCGAACCTTTTAATATTAAATACAGTGATTTTGATTCCGTTCCAGCGTCAACAATCGTGGTGCGTTTAGGCTATCTGTTAATATGAGCACGTTTTAGCAAGGCTTTAACAGATTCAGGTAATTGACCTGGTGATAAAGCATCAGTACTAAGCTGTGAAAAATTTGAAGTCATGCTTAAAATTTCCGAATTTGGATAAAACCGATCGCACAGGCCTTGTTAGAGCCTTTTCTACACAGAAGAGATGAAATTCCTTATCAACTCATTTTATGTTAGTGTACAAGAACAGAGTAAATTTATAACGTTTTTTGGGTAGTTGCAATGCAAACAAGTGTACATTGGTTAGAGAATGTTGCTTTTGAAGCGAAATCAGAAAGTGGTCACACTGTGCTGATGGATGGTTCCGCTGAATATGGGGGTGAAAACCGTGGTCCACGTCCTATGGAGTTGATTTTAATGGGACTTGGTGGTTGTGCTTCGTTTGATATTGTGACCATTTTAAAGAAATCTCGTCAAGATGTGACGAATGTCGTGTGTCAGTTAAAAGCTGAACGTGCTGACGCGATTCCAGCAGTATTTACCAAAATCCATTTGCACTTTATTGTGACTGGAAAAGCTGTCAAAGAAAAGCAAGTTGAGAAGGCAGTTGAACTTTCTGCTGAAAAATATTGTTCAGCAAGTAAAATGTTATCTGATGGTGGTGTCGAAATCACGCATGATTTTGAAATTGTTGAAACTGCCGAAGCTTAAGATTGTTTAGATTTTCTAAAAGGTGATCAATATCGATCACCTTTTTTATTTTAAAAATAATTGTGGATCAACTCGTGCATTATTTAAACTCATACCCCAATGCAAATGTGCGCCTGTCACTCGTCCAGTTTTTCCTACAAGACCGATAAGTTGACCTTGACGAATAGTTTGACCTTTTTCAACATCAATTTTACTTAAGTGGCAATACATGCTGATTAAGCCCTGACCATGATCAATCATGATGGTATTACCATTGAAAAAGTAGTTTCCAGTCTGAACGACAATACCATCAGCAGGTGCAATTACTTTTTGTCCTACAGGTGCAGGAATATCTAATCCAGAATGTGGAGCACGTTCTTCTCCATTAAAAAAACGCTTCCGACCAAAAGAATTACTGAATTTACCTTTAGTTGGACTGATAAAATTGGGAAATTGAGTCCAAGTACTGTTTGTAAAAGAGTCGTAAATATCATTTTGTTCTTTGGCTTCGCGAGCATAGCGGTCAAGTTGCGCTTGAGTAGGATTTACATAATCCTGATTTTTTACGTTTAAACGTTGCTCAGCATATGAGAATGCATTGATCTCAATTTGAATTGGGGCGATATTCGTTTCTAGGCTCAATATTCCAGCAGGAGCAGATAAAGGAATACCGAAAACAGCATATCGTTTAGAATTTTCACGGGAAATTAAAACAGGTTTATGGTTATAAAACACCTGCGTTATTTGGTCTGATAATGGTATTACCGCAATTCCTCCCGCTCGACGCGAGTCTTTAGGTAATTCAGCTACTGAGACTGATGAAAGTGTAATAAGAACAGAAGAAATAACAAACTTATTAAAATACATTGCTTTCAATGACATGAAATTATTTATGTCAAAGTAGGTCAGATTGAAATTATAAGCAATAGTCCATTTGTGATATTTCAACACATTAAAAATTTATAAAATTATACTTGAAATAGGGCGTTTATAGTCCCATATTATTACTGAGTTTTATTAATGATGATTAATATAAATTTTTGAAATATATATAAATTTTATTTGAAATTTAAAAATTAGTTCCCATCTTAATTACAAGTTGAAAATTTGTTGTGAGGAATAACAAGAATGCGTTTTGAAAAATTTACAAACCGTTTACAGCAAGCTCTTTCAGATGCTCAATCGTTAGCAATGGGTAAGGATCATACAGCGATAGCAGGAATTCATATTCTGACAACCTTGTTAGAAGAGCCTGCTAATTTAAGCTTATTACAACAGGCTGGCGCTCGCTTACCTGAGTTAAAGCAGAAATTAGAGCAAGCTTTAAAAAATGCTCCGACATTAGCAAACCCAACAGGTGATATTAATCTTAATCCTGAAGCAGTAAAGGCATTGAATCTTGCGGATCGCTATGCACAGAAAGTTGGTGATGAGTTTTTATCAACAGATTGGGTGTTGTTGGGTTTAGCGGAGACAGGCGAAACCAAAACTATTTTGAATGGTGTTGGTGTTACAGCAGAGAATTTACGTAAAGTCATTGAAAATATTAGAGGAAATGACAAAGTTATGAGTAATAATCACGAAGATCAACGTGACTCATTAAATAAATATACGATTGATTTAACTGAGCGTGCATTGGCAGGTAAGTTAGACCCTGTGATTGGACGTGATGATGAAATTCGCCGTACCATTCAAGTGTTGTCGCGCCGTACCAAGAATAACCCTGTGTTAATTGGTGAGCCTGGTGTGGGTAAAACCGCAATTGTAGAGGGGTTGGCACAACGAATCATCAATGGTGAAGTACCTGAAAGCTTGAAGAATAAGCGTGTACTCTCTTTGGATTTGGGCTCATTACTTGCGGGTGCAAAATATCGAGGTGAGTTTGAGGAGCGCTTAAAAGCCGTTCTAAAAGACCTTGCGAAGCATGAGGGTGAAATCATTCTCTTCATCGATGAGTTGCATACACTTGTTGGTGCTGGTAAGGGTGATGGTGCGATGGATGCAGGTAATATGTTAAAACCTGCTTTGGCTCGCGGTGAGTTGCGTTGTGTTGGTGCAACGACTTTAGATGAATATCGTCAATACATTGAAAAAGATGCTGCACTTGAGCGCCGCTTCCAAAAAGTCTTGGTAGATGAACCGAGTGTGGAAGATACGATTGCAATTTTACGTGGTCTTAAAGAGAAATATGCAACACATCACGGTGTACAAATTCTAGACTCAGCGATTATTGCTGCTGCGAAAATGTCTCATCGATATATCACTGATCGTCAGTTACCAGATAAGGCGATTGACTTGATTGATGAAGCTGCATCGCGCATCAAAATGGAGATCGACTCTAAACCTGAAGCTTTAGATAAATTGGATCGCCGCTTAATTCAGTTAAAAATGCAACTAGAAGCGGTGAAAAAAGATGAAGATGCGGGTAGTAAAGCTGAAGTTAATCATTTAGAGCAACAGATTGCTGAAAAGCAAAAAGAGTACAATGATCTAGAGGAAATTTGGAAAGCTGAAAAAACACTGGTCGAAGGTGATAAAAAGGCTCAAGTTGAACTTGATCAAGCACGTGTTGCTTTAGAAAAAGCAAAGCGTGAAGGTGATTTAGCTGAGGCTGCACGTTTGCAATACGGTGTGATTCCAGAGTTACAAAAACGTTTGGAACAAGCTGAAGTCGCAGAAGAAAATGAGGAACCAAAGCTCATTCGTACTAAAGTGACTGAAAATGAAATTGCTGAAGTGGTAAGTGCAGCAACAGGAATCCCTGTTTCAAAAATGCTTCAAGGCGAGCGTGAGAAACTTCTTAATATGGAAGAGTTTTTACATAATCGTGTAGTTGGGCAAGATGAAGCAGTAGTTGCCGTATCGAATGCAGTTCGTCGTTCACGTGCAGGTTTGTCAGATCCAAATCGCCCAAGTGGGTCATTTTTATTCCTTGGTCCAACTGGGGTTGGTAAAACTGAGTTGACTAAAGCATTAGCAAACTTCTTGTTTGATAGTGATGATGCGATGATTCGTATCGATATGTCTGAATTTATGGAGAAGCACTCAGTTAGCCGATTAGTCGGTGCACCTCCAGGTTATGTTGGTTATGAAGAGGGTGGTGTTTTAACTGAAGCTGTACGTCGTAAACCTTATAGCGTCGTACTGTTTGATGAGGTGGAAAAAGCACATCCAGATGTATTCAATATCTTATTACAAGTGTTGGATGATGGTCGTTTAACGGATTCGCAAGGTCGTGTGGTTGACTTTAAAAATACGGTTATCGTAATGACATCTAACCTTGGTTCACAAGATGTTCGTGAATTAGGAGAAGGCGCAACTGATGATGAAGTAAGAACTGTTGTGATGAGTGCTGTAAGTCAGCATTTTCGTCCAGAGTTTATCAACCGTATTGATGAGCTAGTGATCTTCCACTCACTACAAAAAGCTCAGATACGTGGTATCGCAGATATTCAGTTAGATCGTTTACGTTCTCGTTTGAGTGATCGTGATATGGGCTTAACTGTTGATGATACAGCGTTTGATCTGTTAATTGATGCTGGTTTTGACCCGATCTACGGAGCTCGACCTTTGAAACGTGCGATACAACAGCAAGTTGAAAATAGTCTTGCTCAAAAAATATTATCAGGTGAGTTCCAACCAGGAGATAATATTTTGATTAAAGCTGAGGGCGGACAACTGGTATTTGACAAAATCAAACTCAGTTAAATTTTGAAATCTTCAAGTTAAAAAGATGGTGACATAAGTCACCATCTTTTTTTGTATTAAGCAATTTATCAGATTTTTCAATGAATATTACCAATGACATTGCGACATTATGAAAAACTTGATACTTTCTGAGCAAATAAGAAAAAAATTCAGGATGAATTGCAATGGAAAAAAAGCAGCACTATTACACCAATATCGGTGTAATTTTGTTCATAACCGCTCTGCCTTTGAAAGGTTGGGCTGTTCAGCCACTATCAGAAAGGATTCTTGCTCAACAAACATCTATATTAAACAATACCTTACCTTATATTATTCAGAAAGCTGAACAAGATGCTCAGAAGCCTGAGGAAGAGCGGTGGCGTGCTCAGCGAATTTTAAGTGATAATTATTTGCGAGAAATTCGTATTGAAACGCTTTTAGATGGTGTTCTGTCGCCATACGAAGAACAAAAGAAAAATAATGTCGCTGACTTGCGAGAAAAGAAAAAGGCAACGATCAAGCCTCATGCACAAGATCCAGATCGCTTTACGATATATGAGTTTGAATCATCAAATATCAAAGGTGAGATTCGGATTACTGTCAAGTAACCCGATCTCTTGGATGATTTACTTAGATTTGTTGATGTTGGATTTTCCAAGCACGATGGATTTTGTGATTTCGTTTGAAATCTAAACCGATGGTTTCAGACGTGATTTCCTCAATCTGATACATCGCTTCAATTTCTTCATCTAACTCAAACCCACGATAGTTGTTTGAGAAATACAAAGTACCATCACTTGTTAGGCGATTCATTGCACGTTTAATTAATGAAACATGATCTCGCTGAACGTCAAAAGTCCCGTAGAATTTCTTTGAGTTTGAGAAAGTAGGTGGATCAATAAAGATTAAATCATATTGTTCATGACCTTCTTTTAACCACTCAAAGCAATCACTTGCAAAGAACATATGTTGTTCATCGGCATGATCAACAGTTAATCCGTTCAATACAAAGTTTTCTTTAGACCAGCTCAAGTAAGTATTAGATAAATCCACACTCGTTGTGCTTGCTGCACCACCCAAAGCGGCATGTAAGCTTGCTGTTGAAGTATAACTATACAAATTAAGGAAGTGTTTTCCACGTGCTTCTTTTGCAATTCGTAAACGCATTTGACGATGGTCTAGGAATAGACCTGTATCCAAATAATCAGTCAAGTTTACTAAGATACGTGCTTTACCTTCTTGTACGATAAAGCGTTTTGATGCTGTACTTTGCTTGGTATATTGATTTGTACCCGTTTGTCTAGCACGTGTTTTGATAAAAATCGCATCACGATTTAGACCTGTAACTGCACGAATAGCAGCTAAAGCTAAATTGAAACGTTTTTTAGCTTTTTCAGGATCAATACTTTTTGGTGGGGCATATTCTTGTACGTGTAATCGATCACCATAAAGATCGACAGCAACATTAAAATCAGGCAAATCTGCATCATAAATACGTAAACAGAATACGTTTTCTTTTACAGCCCATTTTTTTAGGTTTTGCATATTTTTTTGCAAACGGTTTGAAAAATCTTCTGCACCTTCAATTTTTTCAAATTGTTGAGGTTGCCATGTCGCTAGAAATGGTTGAGTAACTGTTGCTGGTTTAATTGTTCCGAATCGCGTGTAGATCGGCAATTTACCATTCATCAAACGTAATGTTTGAGGGTCATTAAATGCCAAAACATCCGCTTGTTCAATTTGCGCAGCGATGATTGCAGCACGTTGATTTGGAAAATTTTTCTGTAATAAGCTAGATAAACCTAGATAAAGTGAGCGGTTAGATGCTTTATCACCTAAACGTTCACCATAAGGAGGATTCGTTACGATAAATGCTTTTTTACCTTCAGCATGGAAATCATCCCAATCTGCTAAAGTACGTTCTTCAATCTGGATTTGATCCAATAGTTTTTCGAAGCCTGCAGCAATAATATTTTGACGCGTCGCTTTAACAGCTTCCCAATCAGCATCGTAAGCATAAAATGTTGGTAAATCTTGTTCTAGCGCTTTTTCATGGCGTTCAGCAGCTTCGGCTTTGAGTGATAACCATAAATCACGATCATGTCCATGCCAACCATTGAATCCAAAACGTCTCACTAATCCTGGTGCACGATCAGTGAGTATCATGAGTGACTCAATGATAAATGTCCCTGAACCACACATTGGATCTAAAATAATATCAGGTCGATAATTTGCTAAATCTGCTTTTAGTAATATCGCAGCTGCAAGGTTTTCTTTGATCGGAGCGTCAGTCATAAAGCGGCGATAGCCACGCTTGTGCAATGAGTCACCCGATAAATCTAAGCAATAAGTATGTTCAGTTTTTCCAGCCAAAGCATAAAGGGTAATTTCAGGCTGTTTAATATCGATACTTGGACGCTTACCAACAGCTTCCATAAACGAATCGACAACACCATCTTTCACACGTAAAGTTGCAAATTGAGTGTTTACTTTAATGTCTCGTTCAACATGTAAACGCACTGCGAAGGTGCTTTGCGGTGCAAAAATGAGAGACCAGTCAAAGCTGATTGCACCTTCATAGAGTTCTTCTGCGACATCACGGGCATCGTGAGTATGTTCTAATTCGTGAGTGTGGATCGGTAACAACACGCGAGAAGCAAGTCTAGACCACATACAAACACGATATGCATTTTCTAGTGTACCTTTAAATACCAAACGTCCAGCAAAGCGTTGAATGTTTTGAATACCTAAATTTTCAAGTTCTTGTTGTAATAAGGTTTCAAGTCCATCCGCACAGGTCACCCAATAGTTTGTCAGACGTTGTGTAGAATTCATGCACATTTCCAAAAAAGCAGTTCAGCAATCGGCTATTTTAACTGATTTTTAATGAAACTGTCGGTGCAAATTTGTGTGATCGACCGCATTATTGACTATTATTTTTACTATTTTTAATCAATTTTCATAAAAATATTATTTAAGTTAAATATGTTTTTAATTATTGGTACATATTTTGCTTTCTCTGTGATGAATCAAGAATATACATTTCTCCCAACGACGTGAGGACTTTATGAAAGAAAGCATGAATAGTGAAATTAAGGTAAATGCTGAAGCTTTTGCTATCGCAACACAAATGTATGTTCGTTTAAGACGTGTATCCAGTCGTGTAATTGATGTGATGTACTTAGTTAACAATAAAGAATATGCAAAACACATTATAGAAATTGCTTTGGAAACAAGTGACGAAGAGTTGGCTCACTATGTTGATCGTTTACGTCCATTAATAGATTTATATCCAGAGCCTACGTTAGCCATAGTTGAAAATAAAAAGCTAGAAGAAACAGAAGAAAGCTATTTTATGGAAGTTACAGAAGAAGAAATTTATAAAGCTCAAGTCGCTCACCATTATATTGGTGCATTGCGATAAGTGATAATAATAAAAAAAACAATAAGTGAAAAATAATTACAGCGTTACAAGGGTGTAGAGCTTTTTCTACATCCTTATTTTTTTTGATTTTCTTTTCATCAAATTACCATGCAGAGAAAATATTAAATCGTTATTGAAGATCACCACTAAAAAGTTTTGCTGAGTGCTGAAAACTTCAACGACGAAAGAAATATAAAATCTGTATAATGCGTTAACTTAACGTATAAGGAATCTCTTATGCACGTGGCAGCATTGCATACTTTGAGTCAGATACAGCTCAATCAACAAGGAAATCTCAAGCATTTTTTAACGATTGAGGGGCTTTCAAAAGAAAGTCTGACTAAGATTTTAGATACAGCACAAAGCTTTTTAGATGATAATAATAATTTGATTAATCGTCCGCTTCTAGAAGGGCGCACGGTAATGAATCTATTTTTTGAAAACTCTACTCGTACACGTACTACCTTTGAAGCAGCAGCTAAACGTTTATCCGCAAATGTATTAAATATTGATATTGCACGCTCAAGTACATCTAAAGGTGAAACTTTGCGTGACACTCTGTGGAATTTAGAAGCTATGGCTGCGGACGTATTCGTCGTGCGTCATTCCTCTTCAGGTGCTGCACACTTCATAGCAAAAGATGTATGTCCAAAGGTCGCAATTATTAATGCAGGTGATGGTCGTCATGCGCACCCAACGCAAGCGATGCTAGATATGCTGACCATTCGCCGTGAAACTAAAAAGCCTTTTGAGCAATTAAGCGTTGCAATTATTGGTGACATCAAACATTCACGTGTTGCACGTTCAAATGTCGCTGCTTTGCAGACATTGGGCTGTAAAGACATTCGAGTGATTGCACCGAATACTTTGTTACCTGTGGGTTTTAATGAATACGGTGAACATGTTCGCTTGTTCAATCAAATGGATGCAGGTGTGACTGACTGTGATGTCATCATTGCATTACGTATTCAGAATGAACGTATCGACTCTCCAGCATTATCATCTCAATCTGAGTTTTACAAGATGTATGGTTTAAATAAAGAACGTCTTGCTTTAGCTAAACCAGATTGTATTGTGATGCATCCTGGACCGATGAACCGTGGCGTTGAAATTGATTCGAGTGTCGCTGATGGCGATCAATCAGTGATTTTAAAACAGGTCACGAATGGTATTGCGGTTCGCATGGCAGTATTGGCACTTGCGATGCAAGGTCAGCTCCAAGAAGAAGGTTTAATTGAAGCGATTGCTGTATAAGGGTGCTACACATGTGTATTGTAAAAATTGAAAATGTCCGTGTACTCGATCCAATTCAAAAAACAGATCAAGTTAAAACTGTTTATGTAGAGAACGGTAAAATTGTTGATGCAGCATCTCAAGTTGATCAGACGATTGATGGTCAAGGTAAATGGTTAATGCCAACTATGGTTGATCTCTGCGCGCGTTTGCGTGAACCAGGACAACAACAGCATGGCACATTAAAATCTGAGGGGAGAGCTGCGCGAGCAAACGGTATTTTGCATGTAATTACACCTCCTGACTCAAAGCCGATCGTGCAAGATAATGGTGCGTTAATCCATGGTCTAATTGAGAAAGCTCAACTAGATGGTGGTATTTATCTTCAAATTATTGGTGCTCAAACTCAAGGTTTAAATGGCAAGCAACCTTCTAATATGGCTGGTCTAAAAAAAGGTGGCTGTACTGCGGTTTCAAATGCTAATGCCGCCTTTGAAAATGATGATGTTGTGATTCGTACGCTTGAATATGCTGCTGGTCTAGATTTAACAGTAGTATTTTACGCAGAAGAGCCGCAAATCGCGAAAGATGGTTGTGCACACGAAGGCTTTATTGCATCGCGTCAGGGTTTGCCAATGATTCCTGCGATTGCTGAAACTGTTGCGATTGCTAAATATTTACTCATGATCGAAGCAACAGGTGTAAAAGCCCATTTTGGTTTATTGTCATGTGGCGCGTCTATTGATTTGATTCGTGCTGCGAAAGCCAAAGGTTTGCCAGTAACTGCGGATGTAGCAATGCATCAACTTCATTTAACTGAACAATTGACGGATGGATTTAATTCTCTAGCACATGTTCGTCCGCCACTGCGCTCTGAACAAGATAAAGCTTTGTTGCGTCAGGGTTTAAAAGAGGGCGTGATTGACGCTATCTGTACCCATCACGAACCATTAAGTAGTTCAGCAAAAATGGCTCCATTTGCTGAAACTCAGCCAGGTATTACAGCGTTCGATACCTATGTCGGTTTGGGTGTTCAGCTTATCCAAGAAGGTGTTTTTGATGCTTTAGAATGGGTCGAAAAAGTTACCTTAAATCCTGCTAAAGTTGCCAATATGACTGAACGTTGGAAACAAGAAGCAGGTTGGATACTGGTTGATCCACAACTAGAGTGGACTGTTTCAAAAGAAACAATTTTATCTCAAGGTAAAAATACACCGCTGTTAGGTCAAACCTTGAAAGGCAAAGTGCTTCAGACATTTATCTAAACTTTATTTCTGAGCAGAATAGGTCAAGTTACTTATTCTGCTTAACTATTTCAATTAGTTAATTCATTATTGTGATCTTTTCTTAAAGAGTTTATTGGTAGATTATTTCGCTTCTAAAAAGGTTCTATAAAAATGAGAATTACATTCATTGGTGCAGGGCGTGTTGCCTATCATTTAGCAAAAGTACTCCATCCTGATCACCAGATTGTACAAGTTTTTAGTCGTGATTTAGAAAAAGCCAATCGTTTAGCATCGTTAGTGGATGCTGTTGCCATCAGTGATTTTGAGCAGTTAAGTTCTGATATTGATCTAGTGATCATCGCTATTTCTGACCAAGCAATAGTTCAAGTTATTCAAAAAATTAGCGCTTCTTTGCAGCAAGTATTAATTGTACATACTTCAGGAAGTACAAGTTTAGAAGTTCTTTCTGTAGTTCACGACAAATCAGGTGTATTTTATCCTTTACAAACATTTAGTTATGAACGAGAGATTGACTGGACTGCAACGCCTGTGTTTGTCGAGGCTGTAAACAATCATGATTTGGATTTACTCACCTCATTAGCAGGTAGTTTGACTCAAAAGGTTTACCAATATAGTTCTCAACAACGTCAGACATTGCACATGGCTGCTGTTTTTGCATGCAATTTTAGTAACTACTGTTACGACATTGCAAAACAAATTGTTGATGAACAACAGGTCGATTTTTCTTTACTTCACCCATTGATATTGGAGACTGCACAAAAAGCAACAATCAATGACCCTAAAGAAATGCAGACAGGCCCAGCCATGCGTGGTGATGAAAATATTTTAAAAATGCATCATAAGTTATTAGAAAAAGATGCAAGAAATGATCTTGTTGATGTTTATCAGCTCTTAAGTGAGGGCATTAAGAGCCGTCATTTACATTGAAGATGACCATTAATGTATAAATTATATAATTTTTTTTGTCTAAACTAAGTTCGGTCGTGTTTGCATTTTTTTATAATTAATAACAAGGGGAGCAGGTTGAATAATGCCTGTATTAGAAAACTTAAGTATTGTTTATAAACACATTTAGCTGATATGAGTTGTTTAAATATCAGCTTAGAAATTAGGTAAATGTGTCTTGAACTTAATCAATTCTTTTGTTTAAAACGATGTTTGCATTTTAGACATAAATAATCTTGAAAAATATTCTTGTCGATCACGACACCCGCTTTTTTTCCGAAAATATTACCAACGACGCCACCTGTAATCCCGACACTAATTGCACCCACGAAAGTTCCAATAGTTCCACCAACAATTACACCCAATGGACCTGCTACAGTTCCTATAGCTGCTCCAACTGATGCACCAGTTGCTGCGCCACCTACTGTACCAGCAGTTGTGCCAGCAGCAGTCATTAAAACGCCACCTGTAGTTTTAAGTAATTTGTCATGATCACGTACTTCGATTTCTGTAGAACCACATTTGGGGCATTGCAGAGTTTTTTCCATAAAACCAACCTATCTTCATCTTTGGGCTAAATCATTGCACTGAATAGAGCACTCATTGTTTATGAAACGATAATTTCTTCATTTGGGATCAAAATGATTCATTATTTATTTTAGCTAAACATGAGCAAGAAATATTTATAGATCATGTAAATAGAGGGCTGTAAATTTGATCACATTTGATTTTACAAAGTAAGCATATAGGCTTGATAGGTACTGCTTTTATAAGTTGTTTTAATAATTCACTTTTCGTCTTTTATATTTGAAATTTAAAATTGAGTTGGTTTTTAAGAGATTGAAATAGCATTAAATGTTGATATTTAATGCTATTTTTTAATTTTGATGAATTACTACTTTATTTTTTTGAAAATAAAGTCATTGATCTTATGACCAGATTCAAGCCCACGACGTTCGAATTTGGTCACTGGACGCCATTCAGGGCGAGGGTAGCTATTACCTTTACCTGCTAAATTTTCCATATCAGGACGATTGTCCAAAATATCAAGCATCCATTCTGCGTATGGTTCCCAGTCAGTAGCTGCGTGGAAAGTCCCACCAAGTTCCAACTTCTGTTCGACTAATTGCATACGCTCATGTATCACGAAGCGGCGTTTAAAATGACGCTTCTTCTGCCATGGATCTGGGAAATAAAGTTGTACACAGTTAATACTGTTGTCTGGCATTTCACGTAATACTTGGATTGCATCAGCATCCAATACAAATAAGTTCTTTAAACCTGCCATGCCTGCTTCATAGACACATTGTGCGATACCAGGAACATGCACTTCAATGCCGACAAAGTTGCGCTCAGGATTTGCTTTAGCCATGAGTACTAAAGAACGTCCCATGCCAAAACCGATTTCAACGGTTAATGGACGTTCGGGATGCTCAAAGTGCTGACGTAAATCACCAACAGGGTATTCCAAAATTAAATCACGATAATCTTCTAAAGCAGTACGTTGTGACGTATTGAGCGGAGCTGAACGACGCATAAACGTCACAATTTCACGGTGCTCAGGCAAATTGTCGAGTTCCGTAATTTGCGTTTCTAACTGATCGTTTGACATGATTCTGGAGATATAAATATAGAAATGCCGTATTTTAAGTGTTCAGGTGTTCAAGTCAAACTTTTAAATCGTTTTATTTACTTGAAACTTTTTAGTAGTGATTAAAATTTGTCAAAAAAGCTTCATAGAGTTGTCATAGAAGTTGCATAGCCTAATTGCAATTTAAAATACTTAGTAAAAAACTATGAAAAATTTTAATTACCATTCGCTTGCAATTTGTTTAGGTCTGTTAGGAGCTTCTTCTACATTTTCTATTGCACATGCGCAACTCATGTTTAGCCAATATGTTGATGGTAGTAGCAACCGTAAAGGTTTAGAAATCTATAATCCTGATGCGACAACAGTAAATTTAGCAGATTATGAAATCCAACAATTTAATAATGGGGGAACAGTCAAAACAGCAGCATTTCCTTTACAGGGGGCTTTAGCCAGTAAACAGAAATATCTAATCGGGCGTTCAGAATTACAAACACAATTAGGCAACAAAGTGAATCAAGTAGCAGGTCTATCATTCAATGGAGATGATGCGATTGTATTACTTTATCGCGGTACGCCTGTAGATCGTTTTGGACGGATAGGTGAGCGTCCAACTTCAGGTTGGGGCACTACAGTCTATAGTGTTGCTAATAGTTTTAAACGTGTACAAACTGATAATCCTGTGATCAGTGTTGATCCGACCAGCCCATTTGATTTAGATCAGTCTTGGCAAGCTTGGTCAGATCGAAATGATTTTTCGAATTTGACAGGTTCAACAACAACGCCTCCAGTCAATGAATCAGTCAGCTGTAGCAGTGCGGATACTCCAATTGCGAACTTAGCACAGTCAACCCAAAATCAAAATTATACGATTCGTGGGGTGATCACGGCGGACTATCGCTATAGCAATGGATTTTCAGGTTTCTATATACAAACACCTGATAGCAAGGCAACACCTAATGTGAGTAATGCTATTTTTGTTTATATTCCTGCGAGCAGTGCTGTCAAAGGTGGACAAATCGGCGATGAGGTGATTTTACGCGGTCGTCTCACTAACTATCAAAACCAACTTCAAATTGATCAATTACAGCAAGACATACAAACCTGTAATCAAAATATGGCATCGCTAATTCAGCCACTTGATCTTAATTTGCCATTTACGAGTTTGACTGAAAATACAGGTAATACACCAAAACGCTATCAAGGGATGTTGGTGAAATTACCGCAAACTTTAACTGTCAGCGAGAACTATAATTTTGGGCGTTATGGTGAGTTGTCCCTGAGTCTTGGTCGGCTATTTATTCCAACCAATCTATATCCAGCTTTATCGAATGAAGCGAAGGCATTGGCACAACAAAATTTGCTTTCTAAAATCATTTTTGATGATGGCTATAATAATCAAAATCGAGCGCCATGGTTGCCACAAAACTTTAGTGCTTTAAACACTTTACGTTCTGGATATCAATTAAAGAATGCACAAGGTATTTTGGAATATCGCTTTAATGCTTGGCGTGTACAACCAATTGCAGGTGCAAACTTGCCTGAAGTCGTTACCACGACTAATCCACGTACGACAATTGCTGTGAAACAAACTAAACATATTCGTGCTGCAGCATTTAACGTGTTGAACTATGACAATGGCAAGAATGGTTTCCCAACTGAACGTGGTGCGAACAGTCAGGCTGAATTTGATAAGCAACATGCCAAAATCATAAGCGCATTAAGATCCATTGATGCTGATGTTTATGGTTTGATGGAGATTGCCAATAATGGTTATGGTAGTGATAGTGCGGTTGCTTATTTAACCAAAGCTTTAGGACCAGATTGGAAATATGTAATTCCTGAAGATTTAAATCAATTAGGCACAGATGTGATTGCTGTGGCGATTATTTATAATAGCAAACGTGTTCAACCAGTGAATAAAGCAGCCGTTCTAGATCTGGGTGAAAAGAATCGTTCAACTATCGCACAATCATTCAAACCAGTGCATGGTGGACAAATTTTCACAGTGATTCCAAATCATCTTAAATCTAAAAGTTGTTCGGGCGTTGACTTGAACTCGCTTGATGCTGATCAAAAAGATGGTCAAGGCTGCTGGAATCCGACTCGTGTTAAAGCCGTCGAACAGCTCACTCAGTGGATTGCAAAGAATCCTACCCAAGTCAAAAATCCAAATATTTTGTTGCTTGGTGATATGAATAGCTATGCCAAAGAAGACCCAATTTTAGCTTTTGAAAAAGCCAACTACAAAGTTCTACTCAATGACAGCAAAATCGGAGAGGGTACGAACGCTTATAGTTACGTCTTTGGGGTTTCCAGTAATAGTGATGGTTATGGTGGAGCAGGTAATCTTGATCATGCGATTGCTGATGCAAATCTCTATAAACGTGTAGTTAAAGCTTTTGCTTGGCATATCAATGCTGATGAGCCGACAGTACTTGATTACAATGAAGAATATAAAACTGATGAGCAAAAAGAACTTTTCTTTGCTGCTGATCCATATCGTTCATCTGACCATGACCCTGTCATTGTAGACTTAGACTTAAAAACACCGGATGCTCAGCTAGAACCGAATCAGAAAAATATCATTGTCGAGTTCTTAAATTCTCTATTTGAGTGGTTAGGTAAGCTTTTTGGTCGAGCTTAACTACATTCCGTGACATTGTGCAGTTTGTTTTTTCATAAATTAATCAATCGTCACGGAATATAACTTGCAAGCTAGAAAAAAATTCATTAATAGTAGATGTGTAGATGTTTTTAGCATTAGAGCTATTATAAATTTAAATCTATATCTGTTCTCGATGTTCATTCGAAGTTCAAGAGCATAAGTAGTTAGATAACAAGGATTAGAGATGAAGTTGTATTATTCACCAGGCGCATGTTCGTTAGCGGCACACATTATTTTAAATGAAATAAATGTTGATTTTGATTTAGAACGAGTTGATTTAAAAACGCATAAAACTTCTAAAGGTGCAGATTATTACGAGATTAATCCTAAGGGTTATGTCCCAGCACTAGAAATTAATCCAGGTCTAATTTTGACTGAAAATGTAGCGATATTACCATTCTTAGCACAACACGATCCAAAGCAAGATTTGATTCCACCATCAGGGATGGGGCGAGCTAAAGTATTGGAATGGTTGGGTTATTTGAATTCAGAACTTCATGATGCATATGCTGTTTTCTTTGGTGGTAAACTTACAGATGATGAAAAGACCAAAGCATACGCAGAAGTAGATCGTTTACTTAAATATATCGATAATTATTTAGCTGAATCTGAATATGATTATCTAGTTGATGATAATTTTGGTCCAGCGGATGCATATTTATTCGTACTGACAAACTGGTCAAATCATATTGAGCATGATTTAACGCCTTATACCAATATTATCGCGCTTCGAAATAAAGTTGCAGAACGTCAGTCTGTACAAATTGCAATGCGTGATGAAGGTTTGTTTAATTAAAACTGTACAAATAAAAAAGCCTCTGTATACAGAGGCTTTTTTATTATCAACAAATTATTGTTGAGCTTTTTCTTTCACTTCAGCTGCACCTGATTCTACAGCACCAGCAACATTCGCAGTTGCATCACGTGCAGCAGCTTCAGTTTTAGCAGCAGCTTCAGCAGTTGCATGAGCAGTATGATCAGCAGCAGCATCGATTTGATCAGCAGCAGTATCAACTGCTGTAGCTACATTGGTTGTTGCAGCATCAGCAGCATTTTTCACATCAGCGCCAGCTTGTTCAGCAGCGTTTTCTAAATGTTCACCCGTTGTTGCACCAGTTTCAGGTGCTTTATCTTTATTACAGCCTACAAGAGCAACAGTAGCAGCTAGACCTAACGCAACAAGTAATTTATTCATTTTCATATTTCCTTTTCGTTGTGGCATCCAACAAGTATGGATATCGAAAATATAAACACAAAGCGAGTGAATAAGAAAGTTACAAATTTGTTGATAACTTGTAAAAACACACACTTACATTGTTAAATGTAAGTGTGGTCACAAAACAAGATATTGACTTAATTCGTAGAACGAATCATGTAATCAAAGGCAGATAATGCAGCTTTCGCACCTTCGCCTGTTGCGATGATGATTTGCTTGTATGGTACTGTCGTACAGTCACCTGCAGCAAATACACCCTGTACATTGGTCTCATTACGATCGTTAATCATAATCTCACCACGATTGCTCAGTTCAACTGCACTGTTCTTTAGGAAATCCGTATTTGGCAATAAACCAATTTGTACAAAGATTCCCGCAAGTTCTACTGTGTGTTCTACATCAGTCGCACGATCTTTATACTTCAATGCTGTCACTTGTGAACCATCACCAACCACTTCAGTACTCAAGGCATTGGTGATAACGGTAGTGTTCGGTAAGCTATTCAACTTATCCTGTAAGACTTGGTCAGCACGAAGTTTGGTATCAAACTCAACCAAAGTCACATGCTCAACAATCCCTGCTAGATCAATCGCAGCTTCTACACCCGAGTTACCTCCACCAATCACTGCAACACGTTTACCTTTGAATAATGGACCATCACAGTGTGGGCAGTACGCAACACCACGTGTACGGTATTCAGCTTCACCTGGAACATTCATTTCTCTCCAACGAGCACCAGTTGAAAGAATGATGGTCCTAGACTCAAGCTTAGCACCATTTTCTAGTTCAACTTCAACCAAACCATTTGCCGTTTGGTCTGCGCCTGTGATTTTGCTTACTCTTTGTAAGTTCATGATGTCCACGCCATATTCACGAACATGCGCTTCCATATCTTGAGCAAACTTAGGACCAACTGTTTTTTGGATCGTGGTAAAGTTTTCAATATCCATGGTATCCATGACTTGACCGCCAAAACGTTCAGCCACAATCCCAGTTTTGATCCCTTTACGCGCTGCATAGATCGCTGCTGTACCGCCTGCAGGACCACCACCAATTACCAATACATCAAAAGCATCTTTTGCATTGAGAAGTGCTGCATCTTTCTCCGCTGAGTTGCTATCTAACTTCGCGATGATTTCTTCCAAAGTCATACGACCCTGACCAATATGTTCATTGTCTTGGAACAACATTGGGACTGCCAAGATTTTGCGTTCTTCAACTTCTTCTTGGAAGAAACCACCATCAATCATGGTCGTAGTTGCATCTGGGTTATAGATCGCAATCAGGTTCAAAGCTTGAACCACATCTGGACAGTTGTGACAACTCAAAGATACAAACACATCAAAGTTTGATTTTAAGTTCAAACCTTTAATCTGATTTAACACCTCATCCGACACCTTCGGTGCATAACCTGAAACTTGTAACAATGCCAAGATCAAAGAGGTGAACTCATGTCCCATCGGTAGACCAGCGAAGAACACACGAGGTTGTTCACC